>JAZUHV010000224.1:0-29638 GCA_045641925.1 Butyrivibrio sp. | reverse complement strand
CAATTCAACTGACTTGTAACCAGCTTCAATATCTACACCTGAATTCTTGTAATCCATGATTATTTTTCCTCCATGTATGTTTTATATCCAACGGCTTCAATCTTCTCTTTTTTCTTCATGACACCGTCTTTTAATTCTTCTTTGTAATTCTTCACCTTTGCCAAAAGTTCAGGATCTGAGGTGGATAAAATCTTCGCAGCCAGAATACCCGCATTAGCACCACCATCGATGGCAACTGTTGCTACCGGAATTCCGCTTGGCATCTGTACGATGGAATAAAGTGAATCCACACCACCCAGACTCTTTGTGTGAATTGGAATACCAATAACCGGCATTGGGAAAATCGCTGCACACATACCAGGTAAATGAGCTGCACCGCCCGCACCTGCAATAATTACCTTAAAGCCCTTCTCTTCTGCAGTCTTTGCATAGTCAAAGAACACGTCCGGCATTCTATGTGCTGAGATGATGGTCATCTCATAACTGATTCCAAACTTGTCTAACATTTCTGCAGCCTTACTCATAATTGGGAGATCTGAATCACTTCCCATGACAATTCCTACTTGTGCCATAATATCCTCCTTAAGCATCTTCGCTTTATAAACCTACTAAAATCATCATAAACAGCAAGACGGTCATAATCCCGCACAGGATGCTGCCCAAACGTGAAAAGGTCGTATATCGGTCAATTTCACGATAGCTTAACAGCCCTGTGGCCAGTCCAAATACAGAAAAAGCAAGTGCAAGCATTGCTAGGGAGCCTACAATCATGCCGCCCTGGCCGCGGGCCTTCGTGGACTCCACAACAGAAGCCACAAACAAACCAATCGAAAAGGCACCCATTACGGTTGCAACAATTCCACCAACGCTATGCTTTTTATTTGTAAACTTTGATTTATATCTTGCCATAATTGTTCCAAAAATTATCTAGATTTCACTCTGCCGGCAATGGTCCCTATGAGCAATTCCACTAATTTGTAAAGCCCAATTCCGATTGCCCCACCAAGGAAATTCAAGATTAGATCATCCACATCAAAAACACCCACATGGGTCAGCCATTGAATGGTTTCCGCTAAAAGCGTAATTCCCAGGCAGGATGCAAAGGCAAACGGAAGCAAAAGTCGATTCCTTGTTATTGGCAAAATCATGAAGCCAAAAGGAATAAATGCCAATATATTTCCATAGACATTCACAATGCAACCATAGCTTAGAGGCGCATCCTTATATCGCAGAATTTCCCGAAACGGCACCAAATTCATTCCATGCCGGTCGCTTACGAAACGAAACTCACTTGAAAAGAACAATAGGTAACTCAATACAAGCAGGTAGCACGTAAACACGGCCAGACTCACAACCCATACCACCGTTTTCTTATTCATGTTTTTCGCTCCGAACTCATTTTACTCTTCTGCGCCGTACTGCTCGTAATACGCATCGATAGCAGCCTTTAAGGTATCGTCAATAATTACCTCTCCCTTGTATGGCTTATTATATAAATGCTCAACCACCTCAGCCATCGTTACGATTGCAGTGGTCTTAATGCCATAATTTTCTTCAATTTCCTTTAATGCGCTCTTTGTTCCCTGTCCACGCTCCATACGGTCTACGGAAACCACCATACCAATGATATCCACATTGCCCTGTGCGCGAAGAATTGGAAGTGTCTCATTGATGGAGGTACCAGCGGTGGTAACATCCTCAATAATTACAATCTTATCACCATCTAAAATTGGGCTTCCAAGAAGGATTCCCTTGTCGCCATGGTTCTTGATTTCCTTACGGTTAGAGCAGTATCCGATTTCATCTGCACCAAACTTGTCACTTAATGCAACGGAAGTGGTTACAGAGAGTGGAATCCCTTTGTAAGCAGGTCCGAACAAAATGTCAAAATTGGTTCCATAATGGTCATGTATTGCCTGCGCGTAATACTCGCCAAGCTTCTTAAGCTGAGCACCAGTTCTATAAAAACCTGTGTTCACAAAAAAAGGTGTCTTACGACCGCTCTTGGTAACAAAATCACCAAACTTGAGCACCTTGCAATCCACCATAAACTCAATAAATTCCTGTTTATACTGTTCCATAACTTAGAAAAACCTCCATTCATGAACATACTTGTTAAAAGTGTAACACGAATAAGAGGTTTTTTCAAACAATTCTATATTCTATTTTACGAGACCAATCAGTTCGCGAATATCCTCCACGCCCTTACGCTTCATATATGCCTCGATACCATCAATGACTTCCAGAGTTGTCCTTGGATTATGGAAATTAGCAGTACCTACGGATACCATCGTCGCACCTGCCAGGATGAATTCGAGAGCATCCTCTGCGCATGCAATTCCGCCCATGCCAATGATTGGAATCTTCACCGCGTTTGCCACCTGATAAACCATGCGAACTGCCACAGGCTTAACAGCCGGACCAGACATACCTCCGGTTTTATTTGCTACTGCAAAGGTCTGGCGTTCAATGTCAATTTTCATACCGGTAATGGTATTAATTAACGACACGCAATCCGCTCCGCCTGCTTCTGCAGCACGTGCAATTTCCGTAATATCTGTTACATTTGGAGAAAGTTTCATAATAATCGGCTGCTTAGCCTTCGCCTTAATAGCCTTGGTAATCGCCTCAACACCAGCAGGGTTGGTACCAAAGGCAATACCGCCCTCCTTCACGTTTGGGCAGGAAATATTGATTTCCATCATATCAATCGGCTGATCCGCCAGTTTTTCTACAACAGCCAAGTACTCAGCCTCAGAATGTCCGCAGACATTCACAATAATCTTAGTATCATACTGTTTTAAAAAAGGAATATCCCTGGCAATGAAGGTATCAATTCCCGGATTCTGCAAGCCAATAGCATTAATCATTCCGCCATAGGTTTCCGCAATACGAGGGGTAGGATTACCTGGCCACGGATGGTCCGCCACACCCTTTGTGGTAACTGCGCCCAGCTTGGACAGATTCACAAATTCACTATACTCCATACCAGAGCCGAAGGTTCCGCTCGCAACGGTAACCGGGTTTTTAAATTCCACACCCGCAATATTTACTGATAAATTCACGTCGCGCACCTCCTATAAAGTAACCTGTGATGCCGGGAACACCGGTCCGTCAGCACAGACTCTCTTATTATGTACATTACTATGATGATCCACATCTGTACTCTGGCATACACAGGCAAGACAGGCACCAATGCCACATGCCATCTTTTCTTCCAAAGACAAATAAGCTTCCACACCCTGTTCTTCTGCATACGCCTTCACTGCGCGGAGCATTGGCGTCGGTCCGCAGGAATAAATCACATCACCCTTGATGCCCTCTGCCTTCATAGCATCAATAACCGTTCCATGCGTTCCAAGGCTGCCATCATCGGTCGCAATCACAACATCACCGTACACCTGCAAATCTTCTAACAGGAAGGTGTCACTGCTTCTGTAGCCCACAACAATTGTCTTCTTTCCCGGAAGTGATCGCGCTAACTGAAGCATCGGAGGAATACCAATTCCACCGCCAATCAATATAGAATGCTGCTCATCAGAGATTTTGGCATTGCCTTCCTCGTCATATAATGGATAACCATTTCCAAGAGGACCTACGATACGAATATCATCGCCCGCCTGATAACCGGAAAATTCCTTTGTTCCAGCACCCGCCACACGAAATACCAGACGAAGCTTATTTCCATCCACCTCACAGATACTGATTGGTCGAGGCAATAACTTGCTCGGATCCTTTGTGTATACCGATACAAACTGCCCCGCAATTGCATGCTCTGCAATATTCAGGGTTTCAATCCACATATCAAAAATTCCTGCAGAAATTTCCTGCATACGAACTACTTTGGCTTGTTTTTCATCAAACTTCATGAATTCAGTTCCTTTTTTATTCTAATTATCCGCGAGCGCAATTGATATCTTCAATCATATCAATCGCTGCACGACGAGATGCATCCGCGAAATTCTCTGCGCCAAACTGTGCATAACGCTCAGACTTGTAAGCACAAATGATACCGCGGGAGCTGTTTACGATAGCACCCAGACCGTCTTCGTTAAAATAATCCACCAAATCAGAGCCCTTGCCTCCCTGAGCGCCATAGCCAGGCACCAAAATCAAGGTCTTAGGCATCAGCTTGCGAAGGATTTTTCCCTGTTCCGGATAGGTTGCGCCAACCACAGCACCCACATAGGAGTAACCATCGCCCATACACTCTTCGCCCCAGGCATTTACCTGTTCGCCAACCAGTTCATACAGTGGACGTCCATCAATCAATCGGTCCTGAAATTCACCGGAGCTTGGATTCGAGGTCTTTACAAGTACGAAAATACCCTTCTTTTCTTCTTTGCAGACATCGATAAACGGCTTAATTCCATCGGTTCCCAAATATGGATTCACGGTTGCAAAGTCCTCATCAAAAGGAGTCAGGACCTTCTTACCAACCTTAATTTTTCCCAAATGTGCAGTTGCATAAGCTGCAGAGGTAGAGCCAATATCGCCTCTCTTTACATCGCCAATGACAACCATATCCTTTTTATGGCAATAATCCACAGTCTTTTTAAAAGCTTCCAAACCAGGAATGCCGAACTGCTCATACATCGCAATCTGTGGCTTAACAGCCGGAACAATGTCTGCAATTGCATCCACAATTGCCACATTGTAAGCATAAATCGCATCTGCGGCAGCTTCTAAGGTCTCACCCTTTTCTTCAATTGCCTTTGCTAAAATATGCTCCGGAATGTAGCTTAACATCGGATCCAGTCCGACTACTACAGGTGCATTCATTTTTAAAATCTTCTTGTTTAACTTATTAATCATCTTAAGCCTCCCGTGCTTTATGCAAATGGATAAACCATCTTTCCACCAACAAAGGTGTACATGACCTTACCATGAACTTCCTTTCCATCAAACGGAGTGTTCTTTCCCTTGGATACAAAGTCATTTCGGTCAATTTTATATACAGCATTTGGGTCCATCACGGTAATATCCGCAACCGCCCCCACCTGCAAAGTACCTCGGTCAATTCCCAAAATCCGTGCTGGATTATAACTCATCTTCTCTACCATTTGGGACTCAGTCAATAGTCCAGACAAAACCAGTTCTGTATATGTTAATGCTAAGGACGTCTCCAGTCCGACAATTCCAAACGGAGCGCTTTCAATCGGCTTAGCTTTCTCTTCTGCAGAATGTGGCGCATGGTCGGTGGAAATTGCCTCCATCGTGCCATCGGAAAGGCCCTGCTTTAAGGCTTCCACATCCTCCCTGCTACGAAGCGGTGGATTCATCTTCCAGTCCGCATCATTACATGGAATATCCTCATCACAAAGAGTGAAATGATGTGGGCAAACCTCGCCAGTCACCTGTACACCATCCTTCTTTGCCTGTGCAATCATCTTAACACTATCCGCCGTTGAGCAATGGCACAAATGCAGCTTCGCGCCGGTTTCCTTCGCTAAAAGGATATCTCTTGCCACAATAATATCTTCTACTGCATTGCTGATTCCATTAATTCCGAGTTCTGCAGCCTTATCGCCCGCATTTAATGCACCGCCATGTACCAGATTGATATCCTCACAGTGCGCCATAACAAGGACTCCACAGTCTGCTGCAGCCTGCATCGCCTCGCGATATACTTCCGAATTCATAACGGACTTACCATCTTCACTAATAGCAATCACACCGGCCTCATGAAGCGCTTCAATGTCCGTTGGTGTCACGCCTTCCTGTCCCATCGTAACGGATGCAACCTGCAAAACATTGACAATCGCGTCGCGTTTTATGATTTCATTGACGCGCTGCACCATTTCTACACAATCCACAACTGGCTTCGTATTCGGCATAGGACAAACCGTCGTCACGCCGCCTCTTGCAGCAGCCATACTACCGGTTTTGATAGTTTCTTTATATTCCAGACCCGGTTCTCTAAAATGCACATGCAAATCAATCAGTCCGGGCATAACAAAGCACCCGGTGGCATCAATTACACGGTCTGCCCTGGAAATCTCGATGCCTTCCTCCACAGCGAGAATGGTATCCTCCTCCATCAGCAAATCACATACTTTGTCCACCCCGGATGCCGGGTCAATCACTCTACCATTTTGTAAAAGTGTACGCATATTCTTCTCCTAATAGTTTTTTCTGTCTTTTCCAAGAAAGTGCATTCCCTGTCCATCTGAGCGTTTATGCTTTGGCACTTCACCGGAAACCAATGCTCCCTGAATGGATTTTGCAAGGCCTGCTGCACAGCTTGGGCAGAATCGTCCAAATCGAATCTCTGTCCCACACTTTTCACACTGAATATATACATCGGAACCATCTGGAATCTCAATGCGTCCTTCTTTTAAGAAATCATTGATTTTAGAAACCGGCACACCAGTTCCTTCTGAAATAATAACTGCCGGAGAAGGGCCATTCTTTTCCAGAAATTTTCTTACCTTTCCAAAATCATCCAAAATGGTGGCACCGCACTGTTCACAACGGTATTCCCCCAATCCACTGTATTCTAAAGATCCGGTGCAAATTGGGCAAAAGGTTGGTTTCGCTTCCATTGAATATTTTGAACGAATGGTATCTTCACTCATGCTTTCACCTTCTCCTTCCATTTAGAAAAAACTTCCCAAAGTTATGTAATAGTATACACAAAACTTTGGGAAGTTGCAATTTATTCTCTATTAACTTAATAAGGCCACACAGGGCTATTTCTTTAGCATATATTTTTCACAAAAGGCTGCATATTCATCCTGCGTCAGGCAAATCATTTTTCCGGCATCAAAATATTGCTCTGGATTCCTTGTAAAACCATACCAGCTAATTCCAAGTACAATAAAATCTTCCTGATAAATATTATCATAGGTTTCGAAATCTGCAATCATCTCCGGAATAACGGAGCCATCATCTTTTTTCGCTCCATAAAGAGTTTCAATCGTGCCATTTGCATACACCTGAACCGTCAAATTATCATCCGCCAGATTTTTCAGATGGCCGATGGTTCTCCAATCCGACTGCCTGTTTTCATTTACTGTTTCAATCAGAGCCTGCATGGTTTCCGGTGTATTTTTACTAATCTTGAAGATAAAACGTGCTTTTCCTTTATATAGTACAAATTCAGCAACGTAATCTTCATCCATGAACCTTGAATAATTTTCATAGGTTCCTACTTCACGTTTCCAGATGCGATAAATCAATTCCATCTGACTATCTGTTAAATTTGTATAGTCCACGATGGACTGCGAACAATAAAAGCTTGAATTTCCAGGCACAAAAGAAGGGAACTCCAGTTGAACCGCACCCTCCCGTGCCAGTCCATACAATTTTTCCTGCATAAAGGTATATTGCTCTGGAGAAACATATAAAGAGCGTTGCTCCTGGTGCCCATTTACCACAAAGGTAACAGCAATATTTCTAAATAATCTGTATCCGTTATCCAGCTCAATTTCCCATAATCCAACATCATTTTTATTTGGATAATGGTAATGCAAGGTAAGTGTATCGTTATAAGCGCTTACGACAGTTTCCACAAATTCGTGATCCTCAATAAATCCCGCCTGCTTCCAGCCACTCTCCTGGGTGCTATCATAGCTGCCATAATCGCGAACATAAACTGCACTTACCTGACTAGCATCCTTAAAATCGTTTCGGAGCACATTAACAGGTATCATGGTTGCCAAATACAATAATACATTTGCCAAAATCAGAATTGGTAAGGTCTTGGCGGCTCCGCCCAATGCTTTCCACTTTTTAATCGTAATCAATTCATAAAGGAAGTAGACTACAATAGCTACCGCATATACAAACATAATCCAGAACCAGTCACTGTCTTCTGGCATTGAACCATTTAAGTAATACATTGCAAGAATCATTGTGCCCACTGCCGTCAGGCAAAACGCCGGAACGGTTCTGGTCACTCCCTGCCAGAATTTATTAAAGTTTGGCATACCGGCAACTTCTGAGTTACGCCATTTGAAGGTCAAAAGACCCCAGCCTCCGTATACCATTGCCAATACTGTTGTATAAATCAGCGATGCCACAGATGGAAGTCCCACAACGCCACTTTCATCGATACCGCGGACATATTCATACGGAACCGCAAACAGTGCATTCCAGTGAATGCCAAAGAAACCTGGTAAATCACCAAAGTTAACCGTTGTCACGCTGGAAGTAATTACCGCCACAACCGCTGTCATGATGGCTCTTGGCACCACCAAAATAATGACCAACACAACAAAATTTGTAAAACCGGTTCCTGTAGCACTAACGCCAACCAGGGATGCGCCGCATACCAAAAGCGTACATACAACCACTGTCACAAGCGTCCAAAGTACACGGGCAGGTTCCAGATTGTGATTCAAATCCAGGGCAAACATCGCAAGCATAATCAGCATCGGGATTACAACAATTGCCATTGCCCAGCTTAGTACTGCCGCCGCATAGGTCAAATATAAAGATTCTCTTTTAATCGGCAATGCATGATAAAAATCACTGGAATTTCTTCGATGCAGGAAGCTAAACATTACCATGGTCAAAATTATGGTAAAAACGCAGGTAGAAATCATAAACATTGGCATATAAGCCGCAAAATCAACCACCTTTGGCCAATCCTGCATTCCTCCCATATGTTCCGGATTTTGTAAAAAGGTTCCGGAATATGCTACGAAGAAAGCAATGACAGACATTAATACCGTTCCAATGATTCCCGGTATTTTTAATTGGCGAAGACCATCAACATATAATTTCTTATTCATGCTTCTTTTCCTCCCCATCTAACAAATCAATATCAAATTCGTAACCCAGGGCGCTCATTTCATATGTAAAGACCTCTTCCAGACTAAGTGGAAGAACATCTAAAATCGCTGGTTTTAATGCACGCAGCTTTGCAACCGTTTCCTCACGGTCGCCTCGTACAATCATATTGGTTACCGATCCAGACCTCTCACTGTGCAGAATATCGATTCCTTCAAATCGTCTCATCTCATACTCTTCTACAAATGCAATCTGCACCTTATATAAGGAGGTCTTCAAATTCATAATATCGCTTTCAAATACCAAACCACCTTTATGCAATAAAGAAAGCTGATCACAGGTATCTTCCAGTTCTCTTAAGGAATGAGAGGTCATAATTGCGGTAGCCTGACATTCCTCAACATCCTTACAAATCAAGCTCTTCACCAGGGTTCTCATAACTGGGTCCAAGCCATCAAAGGTCTCATCTAAGAACAAATACTTCGGTCTGCAGCTAATTGCCAAAATAATAGCCGCCTGTCTTCTCATTCCCTTACTGAACGTATTTAATGACTTATTTCCATCCAGTTTAAATGCCTCTGTCAAGGTCTTTACACGGTCCATGGAGAAATCCTTATAAACCGATGCATATAATTGCGCCATACGCATAATGGTCGCATTGTTGATAAAATACAAATCATCTGGCACAAATGCAATCTGGTTCTTTACCATAGGATTTTCATAAACCGACTGGCCATCAATCAGTGCCTCACCCTCATCCGCTCTGTAGATGCCGTTTACCAGACGTAAAAAAGTGGATTTTCCTGCGCCGTTAGAGCCTACCATTCCATAAATACATCCTTCAGGAATTTTGCAGGACACATGGTCGAGCGCTACATAATGATCAAACTTCTTTGTGAGCGCATTTACTTCAATCATCCTGTTCCTCCTTCTTTGCAGCATAGACCTCTTCTACGATTGCAATTACTTCTTCTTTTGAAATACCTGCCAAAACCAATTCTTCTAATTTTTCCTTCATAACCATCAACCCCTGTCTCTTAGCATTTGCCAAATGTTCCAATGCATCGTCTGCAATGAACGATCCCTTTCCCGGGACGGAACAAATTATGCCTCTATGGTCTAATTCCATAATGGACTTTTGAATGGTATTCGGATTCACAGACAATTCCATGGACAGTTTTCGAACAGACGGAATTTGATCACCGGCCTTCAGAATGCCTGCAAGTACAAATTTCTCAGTCTGATTAACAATCTGTTCATATACCGGAACTCTTGACATTACGTCAATCTGATACATGCTTCCCCTCCTGTACTTCTGTTGTACTGTACTACCCGATGTAGTACGGCTATGACTTAAATTTATCACCACAATTTCCCCATGTCAAGAAAATGTTTTGTAGTTAAATCCGAAATTTCACAGAAGAAAACAGGCCCCAGTTCTAAGAACCGAAGCCTGTTTATATCATAACCTTCTCTTTTCAATTTTAATGTAACAATTAATCTGCCAAATCCTTGGCCATCATATACTGATTACGTCCATGCTCCTTTGCATAATACAACGCACGGTCAACAATCATATACAGTTCAGAATAATCCTGAACACCCTCTGTAGAGGCAACACCAACGGATACTGAGATATGTACTGACTTATCGCCAAATGCAAATTCCTTATCCATCTTATGACAAAGCTCATTTGCCTTAATGCGGAACAGATTTTCGTTACCGGTTGTCATAAATACAACGAATTCATCACCACCGTAACGTCCCAAATATGCACCTGGGAATACAACACTCATCGCACCACTCAACGCCTTTAATGCTTCATCACCGGCGATATGTCCGAGGGTATCATTTACGTTCTTAAAATAATCCATATCAATCAGATATAACGCACCCTGTGCATTGGATGGACGATTGCGTAAGAACTCTTCAACCAAATCGTCAAAGGAACGACGATTATATAAACCAGTTAAGCCATCGCGCTTAGCCTTTGCACTGATGTCATCCTTTTCACGCTTTTCTTCGTGGAATTTCTGAACGAATTTTTTATGATACTCTTCTTCGTTATGCAGTCTCTGTAATGCCAAAGCATTTTCGGCTTTTAATCGATTGGCCTCTAACAATGCATTCTTTACACGATTGAAGGCTCTGGACAAATCTGCGATTTCATTATCTGCCTTAACCGGAACCAAATCGGCCATATCCGCATAGTCCTGATCAAAAAGGCGTGCCCACTCAGCAACTTCTGCGATTGGCTTAGCCACTCTGTTTCGTAAGAAATAAACTGCAATAATCGCAACAGCAACAAAAGCAAGAAAGACAATAACCATAGAGATGGTCGCATAAATCATATGCTGCTCTGCTTTTGCAATTTCATGGGTGTATGCTTCATTACATTTAAGCAGACATTTGTTTGCTGCTTCAACGGCTTGCTGAGAAGCCATCAGCAAATCCTTCAAAACATTATCCTCACGAATCTGCTGCTCTGATGAAGCCGAAATAATCAATACTTCTTTTTTAACAATTTCAAAACTTGCCTGAACATCCCCTACGGCAGCAGCAACACCATCGTCGTAACGATAACGATTACTAAACACCTTATCGACGGTTTCTCTTGCCTGTTCAAAGCTCTTCTGCGCCTTATTACGGTAAAGGTCCGAAGCGTAATGATTCAAATCACGAACGTCCTGTTCAAAGAATCCAATATCTGTATAAAGTTGTGCAACATCCGTATATGCCTTGGCACTGGTGGTATTCACCTTGTGGTATATACCAAAGGTAATAATCATATTCAAAATGAACATTACAACCAGAAGTGCGACAAATGCATAAATGATAATTGTTCTTTTTATGATTGAGTCTTTATAAGTACGTTTTTCCATTTGTTAATAGAACTCCCCTACTCATGAGAATACGTGTTTAAATTTTACACCATCCATGTCATTTTTGCAATGAAATCTATTGAATTTTTTACAAATACCACCCAATAGTATCCGTGATTATTTGGGCAATATGTTCTATTTTCTTTTAGTGACATTTTTGATAATATATATACGAACGTTTTCCGTTCTAATACATTAAAGGAGAAAATGAGAATGAGCAAGAAAAATGGTATTATTTCCATGGCAACTGGTATTGCATCTTTGATGGGAATTTGGGGTAGTTTTAACGCTCCTTACGAGTCAGCTGTATGCCTTGCATTGGCAATCGTAAGTTTAGTCTTCAACAAAAAAGCGGTTGAAGCTGGTGAAAATAACACATTTATGAAGGTTGGAAAGATTACCGCTATTATCGGAATAATCTTATCCGCTATTGGTCTCGTTTGGGGTATCATCTGTTTTTGTGCTTGTGGCGGCTTAGCATTCCTCTCTAGTATATTCAATCAGTAATACGATTTCATAGTTGTATATGTCAAAAAAGCTTTGACGGTTCCCGCCAAAGCTTTTTCTTTATTAAGCTTAGTGAAATGAGGTGGACAAAATGGTTCCAACTTTTGAATTATTTCATCGTGTAGTAACACCTTACCAAATTGCAGCCAGTGTTGGTCTGGTGGTTTTGCTTTTATATGCAATTTTCCGCGCCAAAGAAGAAAAATTACTGGATGTAGAGATGATTCTCTTTTGGGCCTGCGCCCTGGTTTTTGGAATTCTTGGAGCTGCCCTTCTATACCAGTTAACCCAGATTCAGGAGCTGATCCGTTTATTACCAACGTTGTTCACGGATCCTCAATATTTCTTTTCGCATGCCACCGGCGGAATCGTTTTCTACGGCGGTTTACTCGGTGGAATATTTGGTTGCGGTGTATATGCTAAAATGGTTCGCAAGGATATGAAGCCATACTTTCGTTCCTTTGCAGCAACCTTCGCACTCTTCCATGTTTTTGGAAGAATCGGCTGCTTCTTAACCGGCTGTTGCCATGGTATGGAGCATGCACAATTCGGCATTCCTTACACATATTCCATTGTATGTGAAAACGGCATTCCTTACCTGCCTGTTACGCTTTACGAAGCCATCGGCAATTTTGTTCTTTTTCTTATCCTGCACTTTACGCGTAAGGTTCCACAAAACGATATGCGTGCCGCAGGAATTTACATGGTATATTATGGAACCATGCGATTTATCCTCGAGTTTTTCAGGGGCGATGCCATCCGCGGAATTTACGGATTATTCTCCACCTCACAGTGGATTAGTTTATTTGTTGTTCCTTTTGGAATTTACTGCCTGCTGGTTCCGGTTGAGAAAAACATCCTTGCTATGTGGCTTACTGGCCATCCAAAGAAAAAATAAATATTCGTGTATATAAAGAAATCTCCCAGGCCGTTAAAGAAGCGAAGCCTTGGGAGATTTTTTTATTGTCTATAAACTTTGATGGAATTCTGCAACGGACCAGGTATGCAGAATCTATGCCTCATTGGAAGCCTCGGCCTCCATGTAATACATGCGGGATTCAAAATCCTGAAACAGTCTGGTGTTGGAGCCCAGTCCTGCGCCGGTGTAGCTTTGTGTCAAGCGGATTCCTGCCTGATTTAACAAAGAACCGCTCACACGATAATCTTCCACTTCTCCGTCCATCTTCACAAATTTCGCGAGTATGTTATGAAGGACGCCGTCAGGTTTAATATGAATCGGTGTCATGGTATTTACGAGATCACCAAAACGGTGAATGTCATATTTCTGCCTGCGATTGTATACATGGTATACCTTTTCCTCCGGCAAGCCTTTGGTACGCAGATTCAGGTAGGAATCGTTCGGTTTAACGAGATCCTGTACGATCATCGCAACCGCCTGATTTTTGTCCTTTGCTACCGATACCCATTCTGTACGGTTATCGGCTACAGGAATACGATACATTTGTCCAAACTGTAAGGTCTTTCGCCACTTTTTGTAAGTGGACACCTGACTTGTGATTTCTTCCCGTTCTGATTTACTCAAATCGCAAAGATTTACTTCATAGCCAAGCACACCATAGTTTGCCACATGGTATCTCGTCTCAATTGGCGTTCTGCGAAGTGTCTGGTGATTTGGAACGCCCGACACATGTGCACCCATGGTGCACTGCGGATAGCCATATGAGTAATTGTTCTGGGTGTTTTTACGGCAAATAGCATCCGTATTATCACTTGCCCAGATTTGAGGCATATAGGACAGAATGCCAAGGTCGAAGCGATTTCCACCAGATGCACAGCCCTCAAAAAGGATATGCGGGAAAGCCTTGGTCAAACGGTCCATCACATCATAAAGACCTAAAATATAACGATGCGCAAACTCGCCCTGGCGATGAGCCGGCAGCGCTGCAGAAAATGTATCCGAAAAATTTCGGTTCATATCCCACTTCACATAAGTGATATTGGCAGAAGAAAAGACCTCTGTCATCTGCTCCACAACATTGTCTCTGACCTCCTTACAGGTCAAATCCAGAATCATTTGAAAACGCCCCAAAGAATGCTCTCCCTTAGGCGCCTTCACGGCCCAATCCGGATGTGCACGATATAAATCAGAGTCTTCACTAATCATTTCCGGCTCCACCCAAATACCGAACTCCATACCGAGCCGATTAATCTTCTTTGCCAAACGATTAAGACCTCCCGGAAGCTTCTTTTCATTCACCTTCCAATCGCCAAGCGAGGTTCTGTCATCATTTCTTTTTCCGAACCATCCGTCATCCAGAACAAACAGTTCGATACCTGTCTTCGCGGCCGCCTTTGCCAGACGAAGCAGTTTGCTCTCATTGAATTTAAAGTAGCATGCCTCCCATGAATTGATTAATATGGGACGCTCCTTTGACTTCCATTCACCACGAACCACATGCTCTCTTACGAACTCATGCATATGTTCTGAGATGCCACAAAAGCCTGTCGAAGAATATGTCATAACTGCCTGAGGTGCACTAAAGGAGTCTCCAGCCTTTAATTCCCAGGAAAAGGTCTCAGGATTAATTCCTGAAATGAATCTAGTCTTAAAGTGGCTGATGGATTCAGCTGCTTCATAATGATTTCCAGAATAAATAAGGTTCAATCCATAGCCTTCACCCGCATTTTCTGTCATTCCCGGTTTGGATAGCATTACAAACGGATTGGAATGATTAGAAGAGTTTCCTGTGGTGGAACAGCTTACCACGCGAACGCCCCTTGTAGGGGTATCGCAACGGTTCATCTCGCTGGTCCAGTCCCCATGGAAGGAGGTTAAAAAATAATCTCCGTCATTTAAATCCAGCTGTGCACTCATCAGGCGATGAAGCGTAATACCCTCCTCACCGCAATTTTTAACGACTGCAAAACGCGTGATACAGTCACTGTCCGGAAATACCGTATAGTATAATTTTAGTTCTACCGGATAGGTTCGATCCTTCAAGGTGATACGAAGTGTCTGCACGTTTGCATCATCGCCTGCTATGGCGCCAGGAAGTTCATCCATCGTAACCGTCCCTGAAAGGATTTCAAAGGATTCATAGATAAAATCCGTGGTGCGATTGCCATCGGCATAGGAAATGTCCACAAAGGGTTGCCTAAAATCGCCCTTACCGCGGCCAGAGTACTCCATTGCGCGATTATCCAATCCCACAGTCGGATGCTCTGCATCATAGGAAATGCTATTACCATCCGGATTGGTATCCTTGCAGGCAAGTGCCTTTGCGCTGTCCTCGGTCCAAAGAATTTTTGCACCATAATACAAATGCTCAAGCTGGCCGGTTTCCATTACCTGCATGGCATAGGTCGTATGATTGGTTTCTAATACAAATGTCTGATCAAAATTTTGTATCATAATCCGTCTCCTATACAGGGGCGCATTACCGCCCCTGACGTATGTGCTTTACTGTTCACTCACTGCTTTCTTTGCCTTCAATTCGGTGGAGATTTCTGCAATCTTCTCATCGGTTAAGATATATTTCTTTCTGAATACCAGGAGGGCAATCACCAGTACTGCAATTGGAACAACTGTCATTACCAAACGAAGTCCCAATACGGAATTGCCGGAAACAGAGGTTGCGCCATTCTGTTTAATGCTTTCAATTGCGCTCTTTAAGCCGGCCAGTAAGCTGCCATCCACTGCCTCAATCTCATTTGAAGAACTGCTGATGTCAAATACGGTTAAGCAAAGGGATGCAACCAATGCTGCAATACCGGATGCTAACTTTACAACGAAGGTCTGCATGGAGAAAATCACAGATTCATCGCGGCGATTGTTCTTTAGTTCACCATAATCTACAGTATTGGCAAGGAATACGGTAACCAGCACGTTTAAGATACCCATCGCACTCATGATAAAGAATGCAGGTGCCAGGAATGGGAATACGCTCTGGGTATTCAGAATAATTGCCATTACCAGTAATACTACATAACCAAGAATTGCAGAGAACACGGCCACATAGAAGGTCTTCATCGTAGAGAAGAACTTTCTCAACAATGGGAAGAAGGCCATCATTGCTAAAATCTGCATTGCACCGCCAAAGGTGGTGAACATGGTGTAATTACCTTCCCAGTTAGAGCCACCCAGATCATACTTGAAGAAGTAGATTACCAGATTTGAGGTAATGTAGGTTGCAGTATTTACAAGGACAATGGTGATTACCATAGCCATAGCCTGATCATTCTGTAATAAGGATTTGAACATATCCTTTACCTTTACTGTCTGCACATCTACAGTGGACTTCTCCTTAATGCAGAGACAGGTAATCAGGATAAATACAAAGAACAATACGGAAACTGCTAAAGAGAAGTACTTGAAACCAAGTCTTTCCACCTGTTTTTTGGAACTAATTTCTACCTTCAAAGAATCTGCATCCTGTAAAGAAGCGAAATCCGCTTCTGATACATATAATGCGAAGGCAGCTTCGCCGTTTACATCATCCATCGCAAAATCCATGGTAGATCCAAGGATGGCATTATTTTCGTCCGCATCCTTTTGGAAGGTTTTGTCTGCGATGGTAACGGTGTAGTTGGAGTTCTGTTCATTAAAAGAGAATGCATTCTCAAATTCGGACTTATCAGCCGTTACAGAAACTGCCACACCTGTCTGAATCTCCTTCACATGTCCAGTTGCGGCACCGGTCTCGTCCATCTCAACGACATAGGCAGTAACCTGATTAAACTGATTGGTCACATTGCTGTTACTCTTTGCATTAAAGGTGGTGCCTAAGAAGGATACTGCCATAACGGTGATGACAGAAATCAATGCAGAACCAACACCTGCACAGGTTCTTGCCATTGCTGAAAGTCCTTCACGTTCCTTACCGCCTTCGGTAAATGCAGGAACCATGGACCAGTAAGGAATGTCCATCATGGTATAAGTAATACCCCAAAGGATGTATGAGGCTGCGGCATATGCTACCAAACCGCCACCGTTTAATGCCGGTGGGCAGGCGAACATTGCAAACATAACAACCGCATTGGTTAAGGTACCAATAAATAACCAAGGTCTAAACTTACCCCATCTGGTCTTCGTCTTCGCAACCAGAACACCCATCAGTGGGTCGTTAAAAGCATCAAACACGCGGGCAATCATCAAAATAATACCCATAATCCAGGCAGATACGCCCATAATATCCTGATAGTAATACAGGATGTAACTTGCTGATAACATGTAAATCATGTCTTTTCCGACAGCACCAATTCCATATGCAAATTTCTCTTTGCCGGACAATTTTCTCTTCTCTTCCATATCGTTCTCCTTTATTTCTTTAAGTCCATGGCCAATTCTACAACCTTGTACGCTCCGTCGTAGATGCCTATGGATTTATTCGTTACAATGTTCTTGCACATATCATTCAGAAGTTCGTCATCGTTTAAGAACAAATCTACCATCTGAAGTGTATGTGGAATATCGCGGCATTCCAATGTTCCATCGCCAATCTCCGCTGAGTGAATCGCACCCCACATCTCATGCTTTCCTACTCGTTTGATGAAAAGCTTTGGAATTGGGTAAAACGCCAACTCACTAGGCTTGGTAACTAAAACATCCGCACTTCGCATCAAAAGGTTGGTACAGTACACTGCTTCAAAAATATTCTTATGCCAGAAGCCGTGAATACCGGTAATTTCTGTATTCTCATCCAGCGCACTCTCTGCAAAGGCCGTGAACTCGTTCCAGTTATCAAAATGCTCGGTGGACATATTCTTCATCTCAGGAATTTCATTTAACAATGCGTCCCAGACATTTTTATAATCGCCCACATTCACATAAAGAGCAGCCTTGCCCTCCTGAATGAACGGAATCAGATATTTGATAATGGCCGCAAAGATTTCCTTTTGCGCACCCGCGCCACCGATGGTCAACAAAAAGCGCATTGGCTTGCCATTCTTCTTACGATTCATTCTGGCTTCGCAATCCTTCTCAATATTGCTTACCAGTTCGTGGTCAATATAATGGCCGGTATATACCAAAGAGTCGGCTGGCATTGGCTTGCAGACCTTTTTCTTATTCATTCCGTTTAAAATACGATAGCCCATGTATGCGTTATGACACTGGATGGTATGCACACTGCCCTCGGAAAGGTGTAAAGCCATTGGCCAGTTATCTGGAATTGCATTCACTACATACTTCATACCTGCATGAATCGCAGCCTGCGCAGGCCATACATGTGTTCCAATGACAGGAATGTCTTTCGGAACGTTTCGATATACTGGCGCCATCAGTTCTGCATTTTTCTGATCGGATGAATTATAAGTAAGTGCGCGGAAGCCTTCATAGTTCATAGGTTCCCAAACCAGCTTATTAAACAGCGGATTTTTGCTTAATCTGGAGCCCAAAGAATACAGGTCATTTTGAGCACCAATCACCTTCGTGCAGGTGGTCTCCTTATAGGAGTTTAAATCCATCCAGTAAGGAACGTAGCCCATGGATTTAGCTGCAGAAGCAAGCGCCATAGAGATTCGATAATGGCCAAAGCCCATACGAATATTTCCTACAATGACACCCTTTTCGGTATCAAACGATAACTGCTCTGCGTGGCGGTCTGGATCATAATGTGCATTCTGCATCAAATCGCCAACCAAAATATTGTTTACACCAAGTGAGTCTCCAATGTACGGATTTTTTTCGATTACAACTGGATAATCCACCTGAGAATCATCGCCGTACTTTCTAGCATATTTTTTCTTTGAACGAACAGACTTCTTGTAATCTCCGTTTTTGATTTCATTCCCAAAGATTACCTTTGATTTGTCTTCCATGCCTTACCTCCTAATATTTACAGGAATTTCCAGGATAACGTCCTCAGCGTCCTCAGCTGAGATGATCACTTTCGCAATCCCTTCCGTTCCTAATGACTTCAAATAAACACCAGTCATGCCGCCTTGCAGGCCAACCACACCAGGACCTATCACTTCAACCGGTCCTTCCGTCTTCACAACGATTGGATCATTGCAAAAATACAACGTGTTGTTATTTTCATCCTGCATCTGAATGCGAAGCTCGCACACATCATAGGTGCGTGTTTCCGTCAGACAGTCTGCGCTCTTTGTCACCTGCAAATGGCGCTTCGTCATCGGCTGCTTTACGATCGTCTTTACAACTTTTCCGTCCTTTATGGCTTCAAAGCGATACCCCTTAGAGCTGCCACCCCAGTCTCCAATGTACTTGTTGTAAAGAACCACTGCTTCAATCGGCTTCATATGGTAACGAAGCATACAGGTGAGTGCGATGCCCACAATACGTGGCGGATACTGATATCCGTGCAGCGCCACAAAGTTCAATGCTTCTTTAATGATGTCTGCCTGATGCTTTTTAAACGGCTCATTTTTATGAATTTCCTCACCGATGTAATCATCAATCAGAATCGGACCATGTTTCAAATGTGTGTATGGAGAATTCTTTGCAGAAAATTCTTTAATAAACACATCATTCTTATACATTCTTACCGAATCCGCATTGGTGAAAATGTAGGTTGCACCTCTGTTACAACCTGGATGCTCGCCAATGTCCATCGTGGAACTCAGTTCCAAAACTGGTGTCTCATCCTGCTCACAGGCATAAATCAAAGCGGCAAGCTTTGGATTACGGAACATATCCATGACACCGTGGTAACAAATTCTGTCACCTGAGCCAAAATCCTTATGCGTGTTATAGTCAAACATGCACCATCCGATACAGCCTGCAATATCCTCTTCCTTAGCGACTGCATCCAGGACATTTGCATGTCGGAGTGCATGCTGTAAACGATGTTCCTCCCAGTCGTAGGATTTTGTCGGATACATATGACCATTAAATTCAGTAATCAGATAGCCCTTTTCCATGTCCGAGGTTACATTCTTCTTTGGCGCACATCCTCCAGCCTTTCCGTCATGTTGGAAATCATTGTAGGTATATACATCTTCTAGAAGATGTCCTTTCTTCATGGCTCTGACGCCACCAGTCTGGCGTGCCGGGTCTAACTCTCTCGCAAGAGCATTAGTCTTTTCATAAAAGGCATCGTCATCATCGGACTCATTAATACGGATGCCCCAGATGATAATGGATGGATGATTTCTGTACTGTAAAATCATCTCGCGTTCATTGACCAAAGCCTGTTCTTTCCATGCATCATCACCAATATGCTGCCATCCCGGAAATTCCATAAAGACTAAAAGGCCCAATCTGTCACATTCATCCACAAAGTCATGGGACTGTGGGTAATGCGAGGTCCGGACAATGTTACAACCCAGTTCCTCCTTCAGGATTCTTGCATCCTGTCTTTGCATGGACTCTGGCATCGCATAGCCTACATATGGATAACTTTGGTGCCTGTTTAAGCCCCGTAACTTATATTTTTTATGATTCAAATAGAATCCGTCTTTTCTAAATTCAGCAGTTCGAAAAGCCATCTTCACATCAATGCGGTCGATTTCCACATTTCCCTTATAAAGAACTGTCCTTAAAAGGTATCGGTTTGGATGCTCTGGTGACCATAATTTCACATTGCTTACGGTGTGCAGAAGTTCATTTTTCGGAAACTCTGCTATGAGTTCGCCTTCAATCGTTAGCAGGGACTGGCAAATGGAAAGACCCGGCAAATCAAAGCTGTCTCCATCGCAAAGCATATCAAAAGGCTCCACAAGGGACTCATCTTCGATATTCTTTTCCGCACCGACAGAAATGGTAACCTCTGGCTGAAATGTCACATTTTCTCCATCGATATTCATGGACTTCATCGGGTAAACATTACGAATATAATCCATCGGAAGTATTTCTAACCAGGCCTCACGATACAAACCACCGTAAGTCATATAATCCACAACATGTCCAAACGGTGGGACATTCAGGCTTTCACGACTATCGCATCGAATTGCGATGACATTTTTCGCGCCCTCGCTCCAATCCAAAAGGTTGGTCAATTCTGCAGTGAAGGAGGTATAACCGCAGGAATGTGTTAATACCTTTTCCCCGTTCACGTGAAGTTCCGCTTCATGCGCTGCTGCACCAATGGTCAAAAATACACGTTTTCCAAGCCAGTTTTCATCCAGTGTAAGCTCTTTTCGATATGTACTTACCATCTGGTAAATGGATTCATCAAAGTAGTGAAATGGCGTTTCTTTTACTGTGTGCGGAAGTCGCACCGTAAGCATCTCATGGTCATCGTACCCCTGCGAAACCATGTCCCCAGAAAACTCCGGCGCAAACTTCCAATCATTATTGATAAATACCTTATCCATGAATTAATCCTCTATTATGCTGTTGTGATTCCGTCAATGATGACATCCACAACGGTCTTTAATGCCTCTTGATAACTGATGTTTGCATACATCAAAACATCTCTTTGGAAGAACTGTTCAAGCGTTGCTTCATACATGGTCTTAATCACCAGAACATTCGCAGGTCTTAAAGAGCCTTCTTCAATTCCCTTATTTATCAGGGCAATTGTATTTTCCCAGCCGCTCTCCAATCGCTTTTCCACAGCCACATAGGTCTTTGGATATTTATCCTTCAGCGACGACAACTGGCGAAGGTCGATGTCCTTATAGAGTTCTGGCAGAACACTCATCATTTTTCTGAGCTTCTCCACCGTGCTAAGCGTCGGATCTATCATCACCTGATGCTCCGCCTCTTTAATCTTATCGAAGCAGTAGTCTACCATTTGAAAAAACAAAGTTTCTTTATCCTTAAAGACCGTATAAATCGTTTTTTTACTCATTGAAAGGTTCTTTGCAATGTCATCCATCGTAAATTTCAGACCACTCTTTCCGAACTCTTCAATCGCTGCGTTTAAAATTTTCACTTTAGTCTCATCCATGTTGTACGTCCTCCTATCGTTTTAAACGCTTCGGAAACTTATATCGTTTCCTCCGTTTCCTATAATGTAGCACATTGTTTACTTTTACGCAATATCGCAAAATCATTTTTGTGCAAACTATACAAGGTTTAGGAAACTAATTTGTGCAATGTAGTTTCCCGACGCACAAAAAAAGACCTCGCGTGTATATTTTCGCGAGGTCTTCCATTATTTTATTGATTCTATTTGTTGTTTAAATCAAAGATCACTCCGGATTCGCCTAACATCGTCTCTGGAAGTTTTCCATCCCATCCAGTAGCATAGTAGTATTTAATCAAATCTGGATACTGCTTTAACTGCTCACCAATCTGTTCCATGATGGATGCATCTTTTCTACCCTGATACTCAGCGGAATCTGCCTGAATCTTTACAATCTCTGCCTCATTGTTTGCCTTAATGATAGCAGAATCTGCATCAGCCTGTGCAGCGATAACCTTACGCTTCGCCTCAGCTTCCGCCTCAATGTTCATCTGCTCCTGCTCGGTCTGTGCCTTTAACTTATTCTGTTCAGCAACCTGCTTTGCTTCTACTGCATCGGTGAAGGCATCGGTAAAGTCGATATTCTCAATGGAGGTAGCAATAATTTCGATGTTATAGCCTGCCATCTGACCAACCAGTACGGATTCAATCTCTTCAGAAAGAACACCACGGGAAGAAATCAGGTTCTCTGCATTGTACTTCGCAAATACACCTTTAACCGCTTCCAACGCCTTAGGCTTAACAATGGTCTCGAAATATCTGGTACCGATGGTACGATAAATTGTCTGTGCATTGGCCTTATTAATCTGATAGTTAATGGTGTAAGTAACCTGTACTTCCTGAATATCAGAAGAGAAACAGCTCAAATCAATAACTTCCTTCTGCGTACGATTATCCATGTTGGTTACTTCCTGCCATGGAGCCAGGAAATGAAGTCCAGCCTCTAAGGTAGTATCTTCTACCTTACCAAAGGTAGTAACGATACCAGTGTGACCGGTTGGAACAGTTTTAATAGTTCCCATCACAACAAAAACAAGACCAACGATGGAAATGAACTGCTTTTTGTTCATCTTCCACTTAATTGTGGTTCCGTACTCTTTCACAAAACCAAGTCCGAAGAAACAACCCACGACTACAATAATTCCCAAAACAAATAAAAACATATCTTTTCTCCCTTTCTATTATTTGTTTTTGCAACATTTAGCGACATTCAACCATCGCCGTAATCACTATACCAAAGAATTGGCGAATCGCATAGTCAAAAGATGGCAAATTAAATGCCTATAATTCGTCAAAATTAGCAAATTAAAATATTTAAGAGCTTTTAGCACATAAATTGCCAGCTTCATCTATATCAATATAAATGACATCCCCTTCGTTCAGGTCTCCAGCAAGAATTAGTTTCGCACTTAACGTCTCCACGGTTCTTTGCAAATAACGCTTTAATGGTCTTGCACCATATACAGGATCAAATCCATTTTCCACAATGTGATCCAAGGCGGCATCACTCAGTGAAACACACAGTTCACGGTCCGCCAGTCGTTCATTCAGTTGTGACAATAGTAATGAAACAATTCCACGAATATGTGCCTTTGTCAATGGCTTAAAGAGAATTGTCTCATCCAGACGGTTTAAAAACTCCGGACGGAAGGATCTGCGAAGTTCATCCATTACCAGCCCCTTCGTTGCTTCCGTGATATCACCATTTGCATCTATGCCATCTAATAAATATCCCGATCCCAGGTTTGATGTCAGAATAATAATGGTATTTTTAAAATCCACCGTTCTTCCCTGTGAATCCGTCACACGTCCGTCATCCAAAACCTGTAAAAGCACATTAAATACATCCGGATGTGCCTTCTCAATTTCATCAAACAGAACAACAGAATATGGTTTTCTGCGAACTGCCTCTGTCAATTGTCCGCCTTCTTCATAGCCCACATATCCCGGTGGCGCTCCAATTAATCTGGATACGGAGTATTTCTCCATATACTCACTCATGTCCAGTCGAACAATATTATTTTCATCATCAAACAGGCTCTTGGCTAACGTCTTTGCAAGTTCCGTCTTACCAACACCGGTCGGACCCAGAAATAAGAAGGAGCCGATCGGCTTTGAAGGGTCCTTTATGCCCGCACGGGAACGCATAATTGCCTCAGAAACCAGTTTTACGCCTTCATCCTGTCCAACAACACGCTTATGAAGTTCATCCTCCAAATTCAGGATTTTCGCGCGTTCGGATTCATTTAATTTTGATACTGGGATGCCAGTCCACTTGGAAACAATTCGTGCAATCTCTTCCTCTGTAACATTTTCATGAACTAACTGCATATCCTTTGCACGGGCGGTTTCCTCAGCCTCTTCCAATTCCTTTTGCAGTGCTGGCAACTCACCATACTTTAGTTCCGCTGCTTTGTTCAAATCGTAGCGTCTTTCGGCCTCCAAAATAGCGCGATTCACTTCCTCAATTTTTTCACGCAGCTTACTAAGCTTTTCCACACCGGATTTTTCTGCATCCCATTGAGCTTTCTGTGCCGTCAAAACAGTACGATTCTCAGCCAATTCTTCCTGCAGTTCCTCCAAGCGCTTCTTACTTAACGGGTCGTCCTCTTTTTTTAGTGCGGCCTCCTCAATTTCTAACTGCATCACCTTACGCGCCAGTTCATCCAGTTCCGCAGGCATGGAATCCAACTCCGTCTTAATCATGGCACAAGCCTCATCGACCAAATCAATGGCTTTATCCGGCAAAAATCGATCCGATATATAGCGGTCAGAAAGTGTTGCCGCAGCCACCAGTGCAGTGTCAGCAATTTTAACACCATGGAACACCTCATAACGCTCCTTAATTCCTCTAAGAATGGAGATGGTATCCTCCATGGTCGGCTCATCAACCAGCACCGGCTGAAAGCGCCGCTCCAGTGCTGCATCCTTTTCAATATACTGACGATATTCATCCAGCGTTGTCGCACCGATACAATGCAGTTCTCCACGTGCTAACATTGGCTTAAGCATATTTCCCGCATCCATCGCTCCGTCCGTTTTTCCGGCGCCTACAATGGTATGTAACTCATCGATAAAAAGGATAATTCTGCCTTCGGATGCACGAACCTCATCAAGAACCGCCTTCAGACGTTCCTCGAACTCACCACGATATTTCGCTCCGGCAACCAGTGCTCCCATATCCAGCGAAAAGATTGTCTTATCCTTCAATGCCTCCGGCACATCGCCGCGCACAATTCGCTGGGCAAGTCCCTCTGCCACCGCGGTTTTTCCAACACCTGGTTCTCCAATTAAAACCGGATTATTTTTCGTCTTTCTGGAAAGAATTCGAATTACGTTTCGAATTTCGACATCTCGGCCAATGACCGGATCCAGCTTCTGTTCCTTCGCACGCGCCACCAAATCCGTTCCATATTTGCTAAGTGTGTCATAGGTTGCCTCCGGATTGTCCGAATCCACAGAGCGATTACCGCGAACGGATTGAAGTGCTCTTAAAAAGGCCTCCTTTGTTATTCCATAGTTTTTAAACAGCTCCTTTAATACTGAATTTGGATAACGAAGCAGGCACAGGAACAAATGCTCTACGGACACATAGGAATCCCCCATAGCCTTTGCCTCATCCTCCGCACAGGTTAATACCTTATTCAGACTTTGAGAACAATATAAGGAAACATTGCCGGAAACCTTTGTTCGCTTTGCTAATGCCTCCTCACAATTCTTTATAAATGCATTCTTATCGGTACCCATCTTCTCTAACAGATTGGCAATCAGGCTGTCATCTAACTGTAAGAGGGAGTATACCAAATGCTCTTGATCCATTTCCTGATGACCGTAATCATAGGCAATTTTCTCGCAGTTTTGAATTGCTGCAATTGAGTTTTGGGTAAATTTTTGAATATTCATAAACTATTCCTCCCTTCAAAATTTTATCCTATACTTGCGTTATAGCACTCATTGTTAGCCAAGTCAATAGGTGAGTGCTAATTGTTCTGTAAATAAAAAAGCACATGACTTTTTCTCATCATGTGCTTTAAGCTGATAGCGGGACTCGGACCCGCGACCTACTGATTACGAATCAGTTGCGCTACCAACTACGCCATATCAGCATCTATAACCTTTGTTATATTATCAGTTTCAGACATCCTTGTAAAGCAAAACTTAATTTCTACAGCCTTCAATTGCAACCAAAAAACGCTTTTCAATCTGCTCAGTCAGTTCGTGCAAATCTGTAACCATTCCTATTGAAAACGGAACAAACCCACCTGCCATAACAGCATGTCCGCCGCCTCCGCCAATGCCCTCCAATGCGACATTGGTAATAGCCCCGGCATCCAGTTCGCCCATACTGCGTACAGATAGCTTCAGCCCGTCCTCTTTCATGGAATAAACAACGCAGAAATCCACTTCCACCAAATCTAACATAAAGTCGGAAATTTTCGCAATCAGTGCCTCCGGGCAGTCCTTGCCCGTATTGGCAAAGCTTACATTTTCAAAGATTTCAATGCTGTTGATAGCATTGGCATAAGCCTTTAAATCTTCTAACGTGAGAGAACAATGTTCTAACGACTGCATCACATTCAAATCACTTTTGCGATACAATTTCTGAAAAACATCAACATCCTCCTGCGATACGCCACGGCTTAAACCCATTGTATCCGTCTTAATACCATATAAAAGCGCCGTTGCCACACTCGTACTCATTTCAATTCCATTATCAAAGTAATAGCCCGCAATCATGGTAGCACATGCCCCCATTGCCGGACGAATATCACGGTAACGATACTGCACCCCGGCATTCTTTTGATAGGTTGGATGATGATCAATACAGATAATGCTTTCGCCTGGGGCGTCGAAAATATTGGAATTTCCTTTTTGGGAATCCACCAGGATAATTTCCGCATCCGCTGGCATATTTGTCAGGTCATCCAAATTGGTTAATTGAATGTCCAAACGTTTTACAAAGTCCGTTGTGGAATAACGTTCAATTTTTCCCTTATAACAAATGGAAGCCTCTATCTCATATTTCGCCAAAAGCTCCTTTAACGCGAATGCAGACGCAATCGCATCCGGGTCAGGGAAGTTATGCGTCTGTATATATACATGCTTTGTATGAATGTTTCGAAGAACATCTTTAAAATAATTAACAGGAACGGTATTCTCCACGATGCACCCCTAGCGTATAGTATTGGTGTTTCTCCGTCATTGATTCCACAAATTCGTAAAATTCGGTGAGTAGCGAAACCATGCTCGCGCAATAATGTCCGCCTCATTGACATAGGTATTTTCCCAGAAGCGGGCATCATCGGAAACATTGCGGTTATCGCCCATCACAAAATAAGAATGCTCCGGCACCTCATATGGGCCAAAGCTTCCCACCATCGGTTCCTTGATATAATCCTCAGAAATCCTGTGGTTATTGATGAACAATTCACCATTAATGATTTCTACCACATCTCCCGGCACTCCGATGACACGTTTAATAAATGTCTGCGAGCGGTCATCCGGATACAGAAAAATCACAATATCACCAAATTGTGGCTTGGTGAAGGTATACGCCATGCGATAACCAATCAATCGGTCACCCGCACTAATGGTAGCTTCCATAGAATTGGACGGAATATGTGTATTGATGATGACAAATCTTGACAAAAAAACAGAAACCAAAAAAGCCGCAGCTATAATCATCAAATACGTGAATATCTCACGGATAAAATTACGCTTACGGTCGATTCCGGCCATTTCAGCTGACTGATAATCAAATTCCTCTGCTGGTTCCTCGGTCGGTTTCTCCGCAGATTTCTCTGCCGGTTCCTTGATTGGTTCCTCTGCCCAGGTTTGCTGGCCAGGGGTTTTCTCAATAGTCGGCGTGATATTTGTATCATTTGAATCGTCAGCCTCTAATTCAATATACTCAACTACAACGTCTTCGATGTCAACTTGTTCGTTCTGATTAGGCGTGTCCATCATAATTCCCACTTTACACAAAAAATGCGAATTTGGTACCTACTACCAAATTCGCATTTGGTTTCATTTATTACGAATTACTTTGCGAGCAAATTCATAATTTCATTACTACGAGTAATGAATTTTGTCATCTGCTCAGGCTTGAGTGGCGCATGGCTAATTGCCGCAAGATCATATAACTGCTCGCAGAACAATCCCACATGCTCACTCGTTGGATTATTTAGAATGTACTGCACCAGTGCATTGTTTGCATTCAAAACCAAGGTTTGTCCCTGATCCGCAAACATGCTCATGTCCATTCCGTTCATGGCATACATTCTCATCATATCTGCCATTCTTCTGGAATCCTCATTTACTGTAATCATAGAGGAAATGGAAGCATCTTTCAACTTTTCAACTTTAACTGCCAAATTTTCATTACCCAGGGCATTCTTGAAAATTTCAGAGAGTTTGTCGCCAGTTTCCTTTAATTCCTCCTCTGAGGCTTCTTCTTTAAAGGTATCGGATAAGTCAGAATCAATAGATAAGAACTTCACGCCCTCATTCTTCTGCTCTAACTGATTGATAAATGGTTGGTCAATGCTATGCTTTAGGATTACCGCATCCATACCGGCATCCTTAAACATCTTTATATACTGTGCCTGTTCCGTTTCATTCGTCACATAGAATATCTGGTTTTCATGAGACTCTTTATTTTCCTCCAGGCACTCTGGCAAGGTAAGATATTTTCCATCCAGGTTCTTAAATAAGATGTAGTCATTCATCTTTTCACAGAACTTGTCATCCTTTAAGCAGCCAAACTTAATGAATGGACTGATATCATCCCAATACTTTTCATAGGTTTCCTTTTCTGTCTTACACATACCGGAAAGCTTATCCGCCACCTTCTTGGTAATGTAATCAGAAATCTTCTTTACGAAGCCGTCATTCTGCAATGCAGAACGGGAAACATTCAATGGAAGATCCGGGCAATCGATAACACCCTTTAAAAGCATCAAAAACTCCGGAATAACTTCCTTGATATTATCTGCTACAAACACCTGATTATTGTATAACTTGATGACGCCTTCCGCGGACTCAAATTCCAAATTAATCTTAGGGAAGTACAAAATTCCCTTTAAATTGAATGGATAATCCATATTCAGGTGAATCCAAAACAACGGTTCCTTGTAATCATGGAACACCTTGCGATAAAATTCCTTATATTCCTCTTCGGTACATTCATTCGGATGCTTGGTCCACAAAGGATGAATATCATTCAGGGCAACAGGGCGCTTTTTAATCTTATAACGCTCCTTTGCAGGAGTAACCTCGACTGTATTTGAAGTACCGTCCTCGTTCTCAACGACTTCCGTCTCAGCCTCTTCCATGACAGTCTCAATAATCGTATCGGTATCTAATAATTCATCCTTCTCGATGGTCTGTGTTTTTTCCTCAGTATCATCCACATTGTTCAAAAAGATTTCGTATGGCATAAAGCCGCAATACTTTTCAATGACCTCTCGGGCACGATATTCATTAGAAAATTCTGTGCTATCCTCATTCAAATACAAAACGATCTTTGTACCGACAGAATCCTTATCCCCATCGGCCATATCGTATTCAGTACCACCATCACATTCCCAATGAACAGCCTTCGCACCCTCTTTATAAGAAAGGGTATCGATGGTTACTCGATCAAGTCGGATCGTAGCCATGTCGTTCTGTGAGCCAAGG
>JAZUHV010000223.1:0-3837 GCA_045641925.1 Butyrivibrio sp. | reverse complement strand
CCGCTTGGCCTCCGACTTCATCTGCCACCAGCATAAATACATAGCCGGACAACGCCTGACCATTGGTCTGCTCCATTGCTTTTGCATAAGCCAGAGCGTCAACCAGTGCCTCTTCGCGAAATGGGTGGGCATACAGTAAATCCGGATAAAGTGCATCGCCTGTGACAGGGTCGCATATGGTATGTAAAACTGCGGTATGGTCGCCGGGAAATAGAATTGGAATCATGGTGTCTCCTTGATTACTTTCGCTCGATGCGGCGGTATTGTGGCTGGAGGGTAATGCGTTCATAGCCTGCAGAGCCTTCCAAAGCCTGGATGACTGCATGCGCAACATCCTCTGGCGTGAGGGAAGCACCATCCTCGAGAGAGGCAGTGAAATCCGCATGGCGATATAAATTGGTCTGCGTCATTTCCGGCTCGATGAGAAGCACGCGAACACCATGCTTTCTGGCTTCCTCATAGATACTGTCACTAAAGGAAGAGAGTGCTGCCTTCGTTGCTCCATATGCAGCTCCGTGCGGATTAGCCTGATTTGCGGTAAAGCTGGAGAGATTTACGATGGTGCCGTGTTTCGCCTCCTTCATGCTGCGAAGCAGAAGCTTGCAAAGCAAGAGGGGAACCTGCAGATTGGTCGTTAGCATTTCCAAAAGAGCCTCAGTAGATATATTTTCATGAAGTCCGTAATAGCCACACCCGGCGTTGTTAATGAGGACATCAAAAAAAATCCCAGCCCCTAAAAAGGCATGAATTTGTTTTTCCAGCTCTTTTAAATTGGTTAAGTCCATCAGGATTTCGTGATAATCGCCGGCCAGATTGGCAGCAGTTCTGCTGATGCCATAAACGGTATAGTCTTTTTCTAAAAGTTCCTTTGCGATGGCATGGCCAATTCCCGAGGAAGTTCCTGTTATGAATGCGTTTGGCATAAATCCTCCAAGCCCGTAGGCTTCCTAAAATGATGCGTATATTATAACACGAAAAGGGTGAACTGTGATATAGTAGAAGTGAGGTGAAAAATGACGGAGCATAAAAAAAGACAACCGAATCGATCGATTGGGATCGTCATTTTATTTGTGACAGCACTGCTTTTGGCGATGCTGTTACAGTATGATGTACACCTTTCGGAATTGATGCAGGTGAAGGAGGGCAATGCTATCCTTCGTGCATTTTTGCGCCTTGTTTTAGAGAATCCATGGACCTATGTGACGGCAGTTGGTATTGCAGCAATTGGATTTCTTCTGTATCAATTTCCAAAGATTCGATTGTTCCTTTTTCAATATCGCTATGCATTCGCAGGCGCAGCATTTGTTCTTTGCGTCGTTTTGGGGATAAGCGGCTCTTCCGCGGGCTATTGGTGCGATTTGTATGGCATTGAGGATAAGAATCTGCTTTTGGGCTATTCCCGTATCATTCGAAGTGATGAGTTTTGCGTAGCCACTCCTTCGTATTTTGCCCAAAAAATGCATGGTGGAGCGGATGCATTTTTGTATGATTCAGATGTCATTAATGGTTATTCTTCTGACTTTTTTATGGGTCTTCGCCAACCGATTGCCCATATGCTGACGATTTTCCGACCGTTTCTTTTGGGGTATTTATTTCTTCCTGCAAATCAGGCACTTGCGTTTTTTTGGTGTGGCAAATGTATCCTTTTGATTTGCGTTTCCTTTGAATTTGGCCGACTGCTGACGAAGGGAAATAAACTGCTTTCTCTGTGCTATGCTTTACTGATTGGATTTTCTCCAGCAGTGCAATGGTGGTTTAGCACCAGCATTGCTGACTTACTCATCTATGCACAATTGTCGATTTTGGCCTTCCGATTTTTCTTGACTGAGAAGAAATTTTGGAAGCGAATACTGCTTTTATTGGGAATTTATGGCTGCATGGGAGCCTTCATCCTATGCCTGTATCCTGCATGGCAGGTTCCGATGGTTTATATTATCCTCGCTTTGATTATATGGACCATACTGGAATATCGAAAAGAATCCAAGCTTTGCCGATTGGATGTAGTTGCGATTGCGATTGGTGCGATTGCGATGGTAGGTGCTTTTGTTTATGTATATTTACATTCTAAGGAAACCATTTTGGCAATTCTTGGCACTGTTTATCCGGGCGAACGTGCAGAGGTTGGCGGAGGAGAGGGTGCAATGCTTTTTACCTATGGGGTGAATGTATTTTTCTCACTCTTTAATAAGGGCTTTGGTGTAAATATTTGTGAGTCGGCAACTATGCTGGATTTCTTTCCACTCTGCCTGATTCCGCCGGTAATTTATTTGATTTATTCCAAAAAGAAGGATCTTTTGTGCATTCTTTTATTGGTTGTTGATCTCATTCTGGTGATTTGGGTGACAGTAGGTTTTCCGGAATTTCTGGCAAGAATTTCTTTTCTTTCCAATTCACAACCGGCGCGTACCAAGGTGGTGCTTGGCGCCTTAAATTGTATGTTACTGGTGAGGGGACTTTCTCTCTCTAAGGATGTCTGTGTTCCGAAAAAATACATTCGTTATTACGGAATTGTTTCTGTTCTGATTTGTATGGGTGGAGCTCTTGCTCTTGCATTTGGAGCAACCGTTAAAGACTATGAGGGGTATTTGCCATTGCCGGTGTTTTTGGCCATGCTGACAGGTATTTACATCGTCTTGGGATTCACTGTGTGTGCTTTGTTTTTATCGCAAAAAAACAGGAACTGGACGCTTGCGGCTTTAGGTCTGGTGCTTATTCTTTCTGTTGCCTTTGGAGGGTTAGTAAATCCTGTTCGAAGAAGCGTTGACTCAGTTTATGATATTCCGTGGGTACAGGACATTACCGCAGAAGCTGCTAAAGACGACCATCAGGGCATTTGGGTGGTAGAGAACACGGATGCACCTGCAGTTCCAAATTCCGATATTGCACTTTGGGGTGGGGCAAAAACGTTGAATACCACTGCAATTGTTCCAAATTTATCCCTGTGGCATCAGTTGGATCCAAATGCCAGCTATGAGGATGTTTATAATCGTTATGCACATATAAACGTGATTTTGAAAAAAGAAGGCGCGGCAGTGTTTGAACTGAATAGTGAGGACACCTTTACGGTGACGCTAACGCTGGAAGATTTGAAGCAATTGGGTGTCAATTATATTACCTGTTTACATCCGGTGGAAGGTACGGAAGCTGTTCGATTAACCCGTACCAATCATACGGAAGGGATATACATTTATCGACTGGAGGAGTAGGCCTTGGTACTTATGAAGTCTTGACGTACTTAGGCTTTGCACATAAGATGTAGTTGTCTTATTTTTATTAGAGGAAGGCTATTTATGGAAGAACAAAAGAATGAATTAGAAGATATTAAGATTGAGGATATTTCTTTAGTAGATACCGAGGAAGAGGAATATGAGGAAGATGAGGACTCCGGAAAGGGAAGAAAAATCTTCGGCATAATTGGAACGGTTGTTGCCGCACTCTGCGTTGTGGCGGCTGTCTTAATGGTAGTACATTATAAAAATGTCTTGGATAAAAGCCAACAGACAGAGCCGGAAACTACTCTTGGTGCTACAGACCATTTAATGGCTGCTAAGGAATTTGAAAAGGCCGGTGAATATGGTAAGGCTATTTCTGCTTATCAGTGGTACTTAAAAACAGAGACGGCAGATATCGCATTATTACTGGCTATGAGAGAAGACTACAGGCAGTTGAATCTGTTAAAGTCGGAGGCCAAGCGGTCTTAGGAAGACAATACAGCTTTGCCACTCCTTGGCTCACAGAACGACATGGCTAGGATCCGACTTGGCTATTTCTGCTTATCAGTGGTACTTAAAAACAGAGACGGCAGATATCGCATTATTACTGGCTATGAGAGAAGAC
>JAZUHV010000222.1:0-2609 GCA_045641925.1 Butyrivibrio sp. | reverse complement strand
ACTGCCGGTAAGGGACACAAGGGTCAGAAGGCTCGTTCTGGAGCTCCAAGACCAGGTTTCGAAGGTGGACAGATGCCATTATACAGAAGATTACCAAAGAGAGGCTTTACCAATCGTAATAGCCTTGAAATCGTAGTAATCAACTTAAGCGCTTTAGAGGCTTTCGACAATGGTACCGAAGTTACTATCGATTCTTTAATCGAGTCCGGTATTGTTAGAAACCCTAAGGATGGTGTTAAGATCCTTGGCAACGGTGAGTTAACCAAGAAGCTTTCTGTTAAGGCCAATGCTTTCTCTGCGAAGGCAAAGGAGAAGATTGAGGCACTCGGTGGAACTTGTGAGGTGATCTAATGTTTAAAACCTTAGCAAATGCATTTAAGGTAAAGGAAATCAGAGTAAAACTTCTGTTTACTTTATTTATGTTAGTACTGGTTAGATTAGGAAGTATTCTTCCTATCCCTGGTGTTGACACGGATTATTTCGCAAAAGTGTTCGATACCGATGCATTCAGCTTTGTCAATTCGGTTACTGGCGGGTCATTCTTGACCATGTCAGTATTCGCATTGAGCATTACCCCATACATTACTTCTTCCATTATTATGCAGCTTTTGACCATCGCTATTCCAGCTTTGGAAGAGATGCAGAAGGATGGAGAAGATGGCAGAAAGAAAATTGCTTCCATTACCAGATATGTTACGGTAGCACTTGCATTGATTGAAAGTATCGCAATCGTAATTGGTTTCGGCAATCAGAATTTGATTGTCGGATTTGGAAACATGAGCGGTTTCGTAAAGGTATTAACCAGTATCGTAATCGTGGCAATTCTTACTGCAGGTTCTGCACTCTTAATGTGGATCGGTGAGACCATCACCGAAAAGGGAGTGGGCAATGGTATTTCCATCGTCCTTTTGATTAACATCATTTCCCGTATCCCAGAAGATTTCGTTCACTTATTCGAAACCTTCATTAAGGGTCAGACAACACTTAAGGCAACATTTGCAGTTGTAGTTATCGCAGTCGTAATTATCGGTACCGTAATACTGACCATTATCCTCTGCGAGGGTGAGCGTAGAATTCCGGTTCAGTATTCTAAGAAGATTCTTGGAAGAAGAACCTATGGTGGCCAGTCCACTCATATTCCAATCAAGGTTAATACCTCTGGTGTTATCCCTGTAATTTTCGCTCAGTCCCTGATGAGCTTCCCAATGATGATTGCTCAGTTCGTTCAGCCGGACTATGGTACGGTTGGTGGAAGAATTTTATTGGCAATGTCAACCAGTAACTGGTTCAAGCCAACAGATATGATTCTTTCTCTGGGTGCTATTCTTTATGTCGCATTGATTATTTTCTTTGCTTACTTCTACACATCCATTACCTTCAATCCTGTTGAAGTAGCGGACAATATGAAGAAGGCAGGCGGTTTCGTTCCTGGTATCAGACCTGGTAAGTCAACCAGCGATTATTTAACCAAGATTTTGAACCGTATCGTATTAATTGGTGCATTGGGACTCACTATAGTTGCATTGATTCCGGTTGTATTCTCAGGAGTATTCGGAGCAAGCGTTTCCTTTGGTGGAACATCTATTATCATTATCGTCGGTGTCGTACTTGAGACCATGAGACAGATTGAATCACAGATGGTTGTCCGTGATTACAAGGGTTTCTTAAATGATTAATGACTGGGGAGGTGCCAGATGAAGATTATTATGTTGGGTGCGCCTGGAGCAGGAAAGGGAACTCAGGCAGATAAGATCTGTGAGAAGTTCGGTATTCCACATATCTCTACCGGAGATATCTTCAGAGCAAATATTAAAAACAATACAGAATTGGGCCAGAAGGCAAAGTCTTATATGGATCAGGGTCTCCTTGTTCCAGATGAACTGACCTGTGACTTGGTTGCAGATCGTGTTCAGAATGAAGACTGCAAGAATGGTTACGTTTTGGATGGTTTCCCAAGAACCATTCCTCAGGCAGAAGCACTTGAGAAGGTGCTTGCCGATATGGGAACTCAGATTGATTTCGCAATCAATGTTGAGGTTCCGGATGAAAATATCATCAATCGTATGTCAGGTCGTAGAGCATGCATCACCTGTGGTGCTACCTATCACATCGTACACATCCCAACCAAGGTTGAGGGTATCTGCGATAAGTGTGGATCTGAGCTTGTATTAAGAGATGATGATAAGCCTGAAACCGTTAAGAAGAGACTGGATGTTTATCATGAGCAGACCCAGCCACTGATTGACTTCTACTCAGGCAAGGGCGTTTTAAAGGAAGTTGATGGAACCAAGGATATGGCTGAAGTATTTCAGGCTATCGTGGACATCCTTCAGTAATTAGAAAGACGTTCTTATGTCAGTAACAATAAAGAATGCGAGTGAACTTGAACTGATGCGGGAAGCCGGAAGGATTCTCGCAACGGTTCATGATGAACTTGCTAAAATCATAAGACCGGGAATATCCACATATGAAATCGATCAGGAGGGTGAGCGATTAATCCGAAGCTTCGGATGCATTCCTTCCTTTTTGAATTATGAGGGGTATCCTGCTTCAATCTGTGTATCAGAAGTCGGATCGTAGCCATGTCGTTCTGTGAGCCAAGGAGTTGC
>JAZUHV010000221.1:0-11914 GCA_045641925.1 Butyrivibrio sp. | reverse complement strand
CAACGATTCTGGTACCAAGAGTCATAGCCTCGGTCTGATCGTGAGTTACGTAGATGATGGTAGCCTGAAGTCTCTGATGAAGCTTCTGGATCTCAATTCTCATCTGTACACGGAGCTTAGCATCCAAGTTGGACAAAGGCTCATCCATCAAGAATACCTTAGGGTTACGAACGATTGCACGACCCATAGCAACACGCTGTCTCTGACCACCGGAAAGAGCCTTTGGCTTACGATCAAGTAACTGCTCAATACCAAGGATCTTAGCTGCTTCATGAACTAACTTATCGATTTCAGCCTTTGGAACCTTTCTTAACTTAAGACCGAATGCCATGTTATCATAAACGGTCATATGTGGATACAAAGCGTAGTTCTGGAATACCATCGCGATATCTCTATCCTTAGGTTCTACGTCGTTCATTAACTTGTCGCCGATCCATAACTCACCAGAAGAGATTTCTTCCAAACCTGCAACCATACGAAGGGTGGTAGACTTACCACATCCGGAAGGTCCTACGAAGATGATGAATTCCTTGTCTTCTACTTCAAGGTTGAAGTCCTTAACAGCTACGAAGCCATTAGGATATACTTTACAAATGTTCTTAAGTGACAAACTTGCCATTTCTCAGTTCCTCCTAAAAAGTAATTGATTCTTTAGTTTCTTACTTTTGCCGATGGCATCCCCACCAACGTCCTCATATAATATAACTTTTTTCAGTTTCCATTTCCATAGCGCGATTGTCCAAAAAAAATCACTGAATTTTGGCCAATTTGCTCATTGAACGCTTTTTTCCAAGCATTTCGGTGCACTTTTCACAAAAAAGATATCATTTATTGCACGAATTGAGCGCCAAAAGTAGCACATTTTACAACAGCTCCCCATCGTTTGGTACTTATGCCTTATTTTTTTAGAAATAATATCTTGTTTTTTTTCACGTCTTCTTATATAATTACTTCAATCCAAGGTGAAAGGAGTGACAAGCCCTATGGATATGGATATTGCAGCTTTATCATCCTCAATGATTATGAGCGAAACTTTGAATGCAGTTGGCACAAGAGTTTTGGACATGACCATGGAGTCAATGGAACAACAGAGCGAAGGGTTACAAAAGGCATTGGAAATGTCTGTCAACCCGCACATTGGTGGAAACATCGACGTTTCTGTTTAATCATTGAAAAGCACAAAAGCGTTCCGAATCAATCGGAACGCTTTTCTTTTATTTCTTTTGGATCGCATACTCGCCAATGGTAATCAGGCCTTCCTTCATCAGTCGGCCACAGGCACGCTTAAATGCTGCCTTACTCATTTGCAATGTATTCTTAATTTCTTCCGGGTCAGACTTATCACCCAGTTTTAATATACCATCGCGCAGCTCTAATTCCTTTAGAATCTTTGCGGCATCCTCTTCCATTTCCAGATAAGAAACCTTACGCACAGCCAGCTCCAATTTTCCATCCTCATGTACATGGCTAATGGTTGCCCGAACCTCATCGCCCACCTGAATATTTCCGTAAAGAGCCTTCTTTGGAATCAATCCCTGAAAACAGTTATCTACCGCAACAAATAAACCAAACTTGTCAATTAATTCATAAGCAGTGCCGCGAATTTCATCACCGGTATGGTATGTACTATTCATCTTCAGATATGGGTAAACCTTCATTGTGGCAGCAAGGCGGGCGCTCTTGTCCACATACAGGGCCACCAGGTAGCTTTTTCCCTCGCTTACCTGCGTAGTCATCTCCTTAAAAGGCAGGAACAAATCCTTCTCCAGACCCCAATCCAAAAATGCACCAATTTTGGTCACCTGCTTCACTTTTAAAAGTGCCACCTCACCCAAATGAATCAATGGCTTCTTCGTTGTAGCTACCGGCCGATCCTGCGAGTCACGATATACAAATACATCAATGGCATCGCCAATCTCTACTTCATCATCAACATATTTCTTAGGCAACAGCACCTTATCCTCTCCAGAGCCAAGGTACACACCAAAATCTGTGCGCTTGACCACCATTAATGCCTGCTGCTCTCCGACTTTAATCATTTGTCATTCCGTCCTTTCGTAATGCGTCCCTTATAATAAGAACATCACCGGCGCATAGCTGGTGCCATTCTCATCACGCAAATCCACAATAATTTCTGTATCCGTTTTATGAATGAATGGGCAGAATACATCACCCAACTTCGCCTGGCTGCGATATTCTGCACGGATTTCCTTTGGCATGGCAGTAAGGCCCGCCACCTCCATAGCCGTTTTAATATACTGGCAATTGTTTACATGATGATTTGTGTCAATCATGTCCGCATGAACCTCAATCGGCTCACATGCCACAAAATCCTCTGGGAGCTTCATCTTACGAGGCGCATAGTCCATCTCCGCCTTTGGTTCATATGGAGCATATGCATCGGCCTCCTCCTGTGGAATGCGCAATGGAATCTGCTTCGCAACATCCAGATATACCCAAATAGAATTGGCCATCACAAGCAGTTCTCCTGCCTCATTGCGAATCCAGAAATTACGATAACCGAAAAAACCTTTAAATTCATAAGGATTTGTGATAACTGTAATTTTCTCATAAACCTTCGGCATACGATAAATCTGAATCTGCCAGGATGACAAAAACCAGGCAACCCCGCGCTCGTGCAAAGAACTCAAGCCTACACCAAGTGTTTCAGAATGCAGCATGCAGGTATCCTGCAGATAGTTTACCAGGCCATCAATTGTCAAATTTCGTTCCGAATCCACTTCACTGTAGCGAACGCGACCATCCATTGTAAAATACATCGACTTATCCTTCCTTCTATTCGACTAAGCGAGCGCCAGCGCAACCTCCATCATGTTCGTGAAAGTTCTCTCTCGCTCTTCTGCAGTGGTATCCTCTTCGCCTTCGCCATCGGAAATGGTCAAAATGCAAAGTGCATTGGCGCCGGCTGCAGCTGCATTGGAATACAATGCGGCAGCCTCCATCTCAACTGCCAAAACGCCCATTTCCGGCCAGCTCTTACCAGTCGGAAGTGAAACGCTGTAAAACATATCGCTGGAAAGTACATTTCCCACGTGATAGGTAAAACCCTTTTCCTCCGCTACTGCTACCGCCTTTTGCAGCAATTCAAAGCTACAGATTGGAGCAAAGCTTCCTGGAAGGCCAAATAGTGCAGGATAATTGCTTGTAGAACATGCACCCTGTGCGAATACCATTTCACGCACATGAATGTCCTTTTGCAGGGTTCCTGCAGAGCCTACACGAATCAGATTTTTACAGCCATAAATATTCATCAGTTCATAACTATAAATACCGATGGACGGGCAACCCATACCGGTTCCCATAACAGATACCGGCTTTCCTTTATACGTTCCGGTAAAGCCAAGCATATTACGTACACTATTAAACTGCTTCACATTTTCCAAATAATGATCCGCAATGAACTTCGCACGAAGCGGATCTCCCGGAAGCAGGATGGTCTCCGCGATTTCACCAACCTGTGCTTCAATATGTGGAGTAGGTGCTTTTAATTCCATAAGTATCCTCCTTTATTTTATTGACTGTACCGGTACCGTACTTCTAGTAATTGGCACCACCAGGCAATTCATTTCATTAATTAATGTATCCAAAATTTGCGGCAAAGCAGCCACGGTCTCACTATGGCCCGATCCATCGTGCATCAGCACTACGGAGTAATTACTATTTTTAACGCCATTGATGACATTATCATAAACCTTTTGTGCGGTAATGTTCCCGCTGCCATCACCGGAGGAAACATTCCAGTCATAATGAATCATATTTTTACTTTTCAAATATGGAATAAATATATTCAGCATATCTTCCGTATTAGAAAAGGATGTGGATGTGCCTCCAGGGAATCGGAACAGGTACGGCGTCACTCCGGTCTGGTTATAAACATAGTCATTCATAGAGTCCACGGCATACTGGAAATTCTCCAAGGACTTATAAATTGTCGCACGGGCATGCGCAATGGTATGCGAGCCAAGTGAATTTCCTCGTTCCAAAATATCATTATATGTGGATGGATTCGTCGTAAAGTCCGCAACCACAAAGAAGGTGGCTTTGACGTTATATTCATCCAGCGTATCCAAAACAGTTGGAGTCAGGTCTCCGGAGCCATCATCAAAGGTCAGATAAACAATCTTTCTTCCTTCAGCCCAGGCATCTGCGACCAGTTTGGAGTAATACGCATCCCTGGCACGATCAAACTCCTCATAGTTTGCATAATCCGAATAATTCGGACAATCCAAAACAACCGGCAGGGATTCCTCCGTCGTAGTTTCCTCTATCGTGTTTTCTTCCGCTGAGGTTTCTTCCGCACTAGTTTCGTCCATCGTTGTTTCTTCTGGCACGGTTTCTTCAGCAGTGGTCTCTTCAGCCGATGTAGCCTCCTCTGTCGTGGTTTCCTCTTCAGTCTGCACAAAAGAGCTCTCCGTAGGTGTTTCCTGTATTGTTTGATTCTCCTGCACGCAGCCAGCCAGGAGCATAGCCAAGAGCAGAGAACCCACACTTTGTAATATTCGCTTTCTCATCATCTAACCCTTCAAATACCGATTTATTCCACAACATTTAATCATATTACGAAAGCCTTCGCAAGCCTACAGGCGGTCAATGAGAGCTTCCTGCATACGATCCAATGCCTCTGTCAGGATTTCTCGTCTGGTGCCGAAGTTTATGCGAATATAACCATCTGCGCCAAACTGGCCGCCATCCGTAAAGAAAACCTGTGCATTGTCCATAAAAAATTTCGCGGTCACATCCTCGCCATAAGCACGCATATCTACCCATAGAAGATACGTTGCTTCCAAGTGCACAAATTCCGCCTTCGGAAATCGTAATTTAATTTCCCATTCCAAATAATCGCGATTTTCTCTAAGATAGGTCAATAGCTGTTCCTTCCAGTCATCGCTCTCTGCATAGCAGGCAGTACCTGCCTCTACATTTAAAATGTGCTCTTCACCGAAAGCATAGCCAAGGCGCGCAAACTCCTTTCTCAGCTTAGGGTTCGGAATAATCGCAAAAGCCAGAATTAAATCCGGAACATTGCACATCTTACCATTGGAATAAAAGGTGATGGAGTGATCTCTTGCATAGTCATCAACAGAAAAGAACGGAATATGCTTTCCCTCATAAACCACTTCGCAATGAGCCTCATCAGAAATAACAATCAAATGATTCTTTTTTGCAAACTCGCTAACAGCTTTCAGCTCCTCATAGGAATACACACGGCCAACCGGATTGTGCGGATTACACAAATAGAACAATCTGGTATCTGGCGTAATAGCCTGCTGTAATGCCAGAAAATCAATGGTGTAATATTCCTCCTCATTGTACATTGGCACTGTGATTAATGTATTTCCAGCGCTGGCCGGAGCCTCCAAAAGGCCAACATAATTAGGCACATTCGTAATGGACTTTCCGCCGCCAATATTACTGGCAACCGCCAACCCAGGAACGATTCCCGGAACCAGCATCGTCCAATCCTTCATCGGAATATCCACATCAAAGGAACGTTTAAACCATCCCTGAATAGCCTCATAGACCTCCGTACCGGTTAAAAGGTATCCATAAATACCATGATCCACTCGTTTTTGAATCCGTGCGGTAACTGCAGGCGGAACCTCAAAGTCCGTGTCCGCCACCCACAGAGGAAGATACTCCTCCCCCATCAGGTCCCACTTATAACTCTTTGTATTCAGTCGGTTAACTTCCTTATCAAAATTAAATCGTGGCATAATTTTCATTCCTCTACAGTAAACTGGTTAAATAGTCCAAATCTTCCTTCGTGGTGGACCATCCGGTAGCGAATCGAACCACCGTGTGATTTGCATCATATGGTTCCCATACACTAAAGCGAATTTTTTCGGACAATTCCTGCATAAACTTATTTTCCAAAATCACGAACTGCTGATTGGTTGGAGAATCCAAAAACAGCGAATAGCCCTTACTAGCCAGCATTTCCTTCATCTCTTCCGCCAAATCAATTGCGTTCTTACTGATTTCAAAGTATAAATTATCTGTAAACAATGTATCAAACTGAACTCCCAGCAAACGCCCCTTTGCCAAAAGAGCACCATGCTGCTTAATCTTGGTTAACATATGCTTTGGGGCATTCTTATGTGTATAAACCACTGCCTCACCACACAATGCGCCAACCTTCGTTCCACCAATGTAAAAGACATCACAAAGCTTTGCGAGCTCCGGCAAAGTTACATCCGTATGACGACTCATTAATCCATATCCAAGTCTTGCACCATCCACGAACAAAGGAATCTCAAACTGCTTACAAACAGCATAAATGTCCGTCAGTTCCTGCTTGGAATACAGGGTTCCGTACTCAGTCGGATGAGAGATATAAACCATTCCCGGGAACACCATATGGTCATAACTGCTGTCCGCATAAAAGCGCTCAATGAAAGCCTTCAGCTCATCTGCATGCATTTTCCCTTCATGACCCGGAACCGTCAGGACCTTGTGTCGGCTATATTCAATAGCCCCTGCTTCATGGCAGCTCACATGGCCAGTCGTTGCTGCAACCACGCCTTCTTCATCTGCAAGCATCGTGCTGATAACGGCCTGATTGGTCTGCGTACCGCCTACCAAAAACCAAACTTCTCCATCCGGGCATTCGCAAGCCTTTAAGATTTTTTCCTTTGCACTATCGCAATAAGGGTCAGAGCCATAGCCCGGCAAATGCTCCATATTGGTTTCCATAAGACGTTCTAAAATCTTTGGGTGAGCTCCCGTAGTATAATCACTTTCAAATGAAATCATCGTCAGGTCCTCCTGTTAATTAGTCTTTTCATTCTTCTTATCTAGTTTTTCAATGATTCTGGATATTCCAAAAAGTATTGCTCCACCAATCATTGCCATGATCCATATGCCAATTGTTAGTATGCAATACAATGCATTATCTCCATACTGTGAAATGACACAAAGCGCACTTGCCGTACTCAAGCCCCAAATAACGCAGCTGAAAATACGAAGTGCAAGAGCTACAGAATCCATCTTTTTACCCTGCTTTTCCATTTGTTCACCTCCATAATGCCATCATTCTTAATATACCATATTCATGGCATCAAGCAACAAGCAAAAAGGGAGCAGAAACATTTTTCTACTCCCTTTGGCGCGGAGACGATGGGATTCGAACCCACGTGACGGTGTTACCCGACAACTCGATTTCGAGTCGAGCCCGTTATGGCCTCTTCGGTACGTCTCCATCTATTTGTCTGTCTATCTATATGATACTCTCTTTTTCTTTTTGAATGCAAGTCCTGTTACAAATACAAAACCCGGCAAGGCTCTAAATAGCCTTGCCGGGGTGAAATTCTTACAATAATTTTTCGTCAATTGCTTGAAAACTCATAAATTTTAACTGGTCTGGTCGATACTCAATCGATGCCAATTCAGGAACCGGGCCTACGTTAATTCCGCTATTATCATACATATTTGTTGCAGCGTACATTGTATTTACTGTTCTCTGTGTAAAAGCTGATGCAAACAATGTAATAGCAGGATAAGAACGATATGGGCCAGGTACCAGATTTATTACAGGTTTCACTTTTTCAATAACCCGTAATCGCTCCGCATTCAACATCTTAATTCGACTTTCACACTGCTCTTTGTGCTCTTTTATCTGTGCCTTCACCTTTTTCATTCTAAGACAAAACCAAAGCGTAGCCAAGCCGTTAGCGACAATAAGTGTACCGATAAAAATCAAAAGACCAATCACGAAAAAATTTGGCCCATCTGGGAACGTATGTCTTTGATTAATGCCATCAAAGGTGCCCCAGATTGAACCGCCGAAAACCAAGGCAAAAATATTTAGCAATATGTATGGCGTCTTAAAAAACGGTTTCTTAATACCCGCCAATTCCTTATTAAGGTCGTGAATTTCTTTATCTGCCTTTTCCATACTCTCCATCGCCTCGGATAAACGAACACACAGATACATAAATACATTGATTTCATCCTCAGATAACAAATCGCCACCATTCACCTGAGGGGACGGTTCCTGATAGATTGGTTGCTGGTACATCGGCTGCTGTGGTGCTGGTTGCTGGTACATTGGCTGTACCCCCGGTTGTTGTGGTATCGGCTGCTGATACATTGGCTGTGGTCCTGGCTGCTGTGGCAAGCCTTCACCGCAAAATGGGCAGAAAACCGATTGATCAGGAATTGAATTTTTACAATGAATACAAAGCATCTATTAAACCTCCATTAAGTCAAGATAGTATAAGAAATTATGTCTTGCATTTAAAATTGGAATCCACGGCAATCCAATATAAGCAAACAAACAAAACCACATTGCAAAAAGCCAAATGAAAACATTTAATGGAATTACCGGAATATGAATTGTGCCGATACTCCAAGCAGCCATCATATGGAAGCAGTCCCCAAACCCAGCTATGACAAAGGATGCAATCCATCCGCCAAGTGCAACAATCGGAGTCATAACTAATAAAAGCACGGAAGCGGCATTCCAACCATTAAGAAGATAAACTGCTGCAAAAATCCCCCCAAAAGCACCTGCAAGCAACGGAGCAAATACAGCAATCAGAATTGCAATTTTAAACTTCTTTAAGCGCTCCTGCTTATATACTTCAAGTCCCTCTCGCCTTTTCTCCTTTTCCATTCGAGCGACGTCCTCTTTTCTGTACACGTCTATTCTTGCCGGATTTCCGCACATATTACAAAAGCGAAAGCCGTCCGGAATTTGTGTTCCACATTTATTGCAATACATCTTGATACCTCCCTGATAATGTTTGAAATTAGCCTATCACCTTACCCCCCCCCTGTCAATATTTTTCAATTATTGGTTGACTTTTTTTAATCAAAAAAGGATGTATGTTCTGTTTGAACATACACCCTTTTCAAATGCAAGCACTCGGCACAATCCGGTCGCTTATTCATCCATATCTTCAAAGGAAAATAAGTCGTCCTCACGGATTTCTTCTGTAAGAAAAGCAAAATTCATAGCAAGTTCACTCTCTGACTGGGATTCCATCCACTTATTAGCCATATCCTGGCCATAGCTCATAAAGCTTCTCCAGTTTTTCTATCTTCTCAAAAAGCCCTGTTTGTGCAAGCATAGAAAATGGAGCAAAGCAAGCTGCTTCATTTGGTTCCCCATTGACTGGCTAGGTATCATACACAAAAAAAGCATCACAATTACTTGTGATGCTTGTGAGCTGGGCTACAAGGATTCGAACCTTGAAAATGACGGAGTCAGAGTCCGTTGCCTTACCATTTGGCGATAGCCCAATATAAAACGCTGTCATCGCGACAACAAATGAATAATACAATACCTTCCAAAGGAAGTCAAGCATTATTTTATGTTTTTTAAGAAATTCTTCGAACAGAGCCTTCCTCGCCCTGATACAGAGCAGACTGAACAAAGAAGCGATACTGGTTCAATACGGAATTACCATTGTCAGCTGCCTTTGGCATTTCAGTTGCAGCCTTTTCTGCACCACTCTCAGTAGAGAATTCGGTAGGTGCAAATACCGTAGCGGTCTCTGGGGTGGTATTGAAGTTAATCGCACGAGCACCATTGGAAGAAAGATTTAAAGAAGCGGCAGTATCATCCTCCTGCTTCTTAACAACTTCAGGAGCAGAAACTTCTGCAGGCTTCTGCGGGGTTACGGCTTCTGCAGCTTTTTGAGAATAATCCAATAAGCTGTTACGAAGGCGGTTATTCTGTTCAAATAAGAAATCAGAACCAGCAATCTGCATAGATTTTCACTCCTTTCTCTCGTCTCCCTAAATGGGTGGTAACTAAGATTATAACCAAGTTCATTAACTTGTGCAATAATAATATCGGTCCTATAGTCCTAAAATTAACCTTTTTTTCTGTAATTTTTCCTATTTTTTTGAATTTTTCTCTTATTTTATCCACATTTTCCATGAAAATCCCCATTAGATTTCCGTTTTGTTCAATTCAACTATTTCCATTTTAGGTTTTTCCATGCTAGAATGTGCGCATAACCAAACGAATACCTTAAACATTTTTTGGAGGTACATATAATATGAAGAAGCTTGAGATGATTATTAAGCCGGAAAGGCTTGATGAGTTAAAGAAGGTTTTGGAAGATCTTGGCACCAACGGTATGATGGTAACAAACATCATGGGTTATGGTTCTCAGAAGGGATTCAAAAGAATTTACAGAGGTAATGAGTATTTTGTTAATCTGCTTCCAAAGTTAAAAGTTGAAGTTGTTGTTAAGGAAGAGTCTGTTGAACCGATCATTGAGAAGGTCACTTCCGTTATTGCAACCGGCGAAATCGGTGATGGTAAAATCTTCATCTATAATATTGAAGATGCTATCCGTGTACGTACCGGTGAACGTGGAGAAGCAGCTATTTAAAGCTTTTCAAATAGGAGATAGAAACTGCGGCTGTCCGTTAGGCAGCCGCTTTTTCATGTTCTTATTTACTCTTCTCGGAATAGTTTCAAAAACTTTCGCGGCGTCATACCAGCAAAAGCTTTAAATTCTCTTTGAAAGTGAGCCTGATCTGAATAGCTTAAGTTCTCAATATAAGCAGAATTATTCTGCGATGGGTCCGTTAGCATCTCGCGAATCGCATTCTGAAAGCGGATATAACGGCTCATCATCTTTGCTCCCGTTCCATTTGCTTCCTTAAACAGATTATAAATATGGCGCTCGGTATATCCCCACTCCTTCGCCATTTCTTCCACAGTCTTACGGCCTTCGCTCTCTACAATTGCATTTACAATGGAGCGATACGCAGGATGTCCTGAACGGCAGTGAATCAGCAAACGCAGTCTGTCCTGCATCTCCTGCAAAAACATTCCATGGTCCATAAAAGCAAATCGATTAATTTCCATACCGATAACCTGCATAATACCTTCAACTGCAGATTCCGGACAATCTAACGAATATCCCGGTTGGATGCGAATTCCATAAATCGTCTCACCTGGGCATCGGAAAGAAATCGGTTCATCCTTTACTAACACCTCACAATGCGGCACGCCACCAATCATATGAATTAAAACCTCATAGCAGGCATCCGGAAGAAAGGTGACCTCTTTATCACTTTCCAATGCATACCACAAAATTTTACATGGAGAATAGCTATATATCTCTTCGTAATGAGTAGCATTTCTCTCCACAAGTGGTTGTTTCATAATGATCTTGTCCTGGTCCATAAGGAGCCCCCTAAATAGTATCTCAAGAATTGAAGCAGATTGCTCCATCGGCTAGTATACCATTAATTTCCGATTTGTTCAATATCAATGTTTTATGCTGTGATAATTTTTACTCATAAAATTTCAGAACGCAGCGACACAATGGAGTGTACATTTCCCGAGAGGAATTGTGCACTCTTTTTTCGTTTGGTTATGGTTGTGACTGGGAGGCGTTCGGATTTTAAGGAGGAAGAAATTATGGAAAATATCTTACAAGCGGATGGTTTGTTCTTCGGAACAACCGGTGTGTGGTTCTTAATCGGTGCCGCACTGGTATTCTTTATGCAGGCCGGCTTTGCAATGTGTGAGGCAGGTTTCACCAGAGCAAAGAACGCAGGTAACATTATTATGAAGAACCTGATGGACTTTTGTCTTGGTACAGTAGCTTTTCTTTTAACCGGTTATGCTTTCCTTTGCGGCGAAGGCAATGCCTTCATCGGATGGAGCGCATTTCCACTGAGCCCAGCAAACTGGGGAACCGACTCCATCGACTGGGGTAATTTCGTATTCAACTTAGTATTCTGTGCAAGTCGGATCGTAGCCATGTCGTTCTGTGAGCCAAGGAGTTGCAAAGCTGTATTGTCTTCCTAAGACCGCTTGGCCTCCGACTTTGCCTTCATCGGATGGAGCGCATTTCCACTGAGCCCAGCAAACTGGGGAACCGACTCCATCGACTGGGGTAATTTCGTATTCAACTTAGTATTC
>JAZUHV010000220.1:0-4157 GCA_045641925.1 Butyrivibrio sp. | reverse complement strand
CATCCAATGTTGTTGCATCCTTTGCAAGGCTTCGCAACGTGTTTCTGGTTGCCGGCGCGGCAGTATCAATCTTTTGAATGTCCATCAGATAATTACTGACGGACTGATACTCTTCCTTCAGGGTTCCGATATATTTGGAAGACTCCACCACCTGATCGCACTGTGTGCGAATGTACTGCATCTGCTCGATGTGGTCATACTCCTCATCGCGCTTGCGTCTGGCGAACTCTCTCTCCAGATTCAATTCCGGGTCCAAAAATTCTTCTTCGGTATTCGGTTTTTCTTTTTTTCTAAAAAAATCCCAAAAAGCCATAGGCATACCTACTTCATATAATTCTTATATTCTGTCTTCCAATTTTCAATCAATCGGTCCAGCGCCTCGTGATACTGAGGCAACAGACCTTCATTTCGCAGTTCCAAAGCTTGCTTGACAGGGCGAAGGGCATCCGCCTCATCAGCCTCCTCCATCATCGTTTCAATCTCCTTTGTGGTGATGTAAAACTGATCATCATCCTCTAAAGCGGAGTTCTCCCCGGAGAAGTATGCGGCAGAAAGTGCCGCCTGCAGGGATGCTTCCTGCTCATTCATTTCATAGGCAGTCATAAAACAACTGTATGCATCCTTATAGTCAAACATCCTTGCGTAGGCAACTCCCATATTGTGCCATACATTGCCAAAGAAGTCCATAGGAAGCGATGGGTCCTTCCGACCATATAAAATCATTTCATAATTGCGGATTGCGCTATGATAACGGCGATTTTCCAAGAAAGAATCTGCACGTTTTTTCAAACGCTCCGATGCATTCTGTCGGTCCAAATCTTCGATAATTTCACGAAGTACTTCAATCTCAGCATTCGAATAAAAATCCACATGACGAAGGATGGTAATCATCAGTTCTGAAAAACCTGCGTTTTGTGAATTTAAAAAGGACAACTGTCTCGCCAGATCATGCTCTTCCAATTCCCGGTCAATGTAATCAATCAGCCCATCTTCCACAAGGTCCTGTCCAATTAAATAGATGTTGTGATAAATGTAATAGCACAACTCCTCCATTGAATTGATTCGAATGCCCATGTTACTGATGTAGTAAGGCTTATCCGCATATTTACTTCTGCATAAAATGAGGCCTGCCATAGGCTCCTCCTACTATAATCGTAAAAATTACAATAACAATTCCTCGTTAATAACACGCGCACTGCTTGGGAAGAAATCGCCAAAGCCACGGTCTAAAATCATCACATGACAGCGGGAATCACTGGTAAAGGACATCTTTAAGGTAATTCTCGTTGCTTTATTTGGACGTTCAGGAAAATCCTCTAAGGAAATCTTTGCAATTTGCTTTTCCCTGGAATCCAATGGTGACAGGAATAATTCTATTTCCCTTGTATCATCCAGGATGAAGTCCACACTTACATCTGCGCCATACCAGTTCACACCAGGCTTCACCAGTCGAAGAATTTTATCTCTGCCCTGACTTTCAATGCGCACCTCCACACCGGTGGTAATACGCTGCGGACAGGCAATTAGCATATCTTTAAAAGCGGAATTTTCTCTGGCAGCTTCATAAGCCTGATAACAGGCGCCCTTGGTATATAAGTTCTGCCCTGCAAATACTCTTCTGCGTTCACAAATATAGCGGAGAAATTCCGGCACATGTAATTCGCCTTCGAACCCTTTGCCAGTCAAATATACCGTTGTCACGTTGGCATTCTCAAATAATGCCTTTGCGCATCTGGTCAGTCGCTCATCCAGAAGACCTTCAGAGGATTCCCCATCCAAAAGAACATAGGGAACCTCTTCCTCCAAGTGTTCCTCATGTGTCATAACAATTCGGGTTCCTCGTTCTATCACACTGTACAAGCGATAATAATGCAGTCCTGTAATGTCAAAGTCAAACAAAGCCACATCACCACGCCACAGTTCCTTATCCTGACTCATTGCATAATAGATATAACTTTCCTCACGCCCCGCAAACGTAAACTGGTCGCGGCTAAAGCCCAAACCATACAATGCCTCAGAAATAATATTCAAAATACCGATTCGGTACTCCTCCAGCGTAATACAAATTTTTCCAATGGTGCCAATCCCGGAAAACAGGGTTACGGAATGCAGCAGTCCATCGAAGAAAATGCGAACCAAATCCACCGGCATCATACTAATATCGTCAACGATTACCGGCTCACGATTGATGGCCTTTCCAATCAAATCGTCCACCAGTTCCGCTTCTCCAAGCGCAGCACAGTTCTTTGCCTCGTCACCAATAAACCATTCCTCACGCCCCAGCGTCTTAGAAATGACTGTTGGAATCTGATAACGGTTTTCCAAGCCGGAAAAGTCCACACTGACCGGTCCGTTCTCTTTGAAATTGTAGAAGCTCACCTGGGAAAAGGCATTGCCAAAATCAATCCCCACGTAAAGTGCTTTTTCCATAATTCATCCTCTACATCGGTTTAAATAACTGCTCTGCCAGCAAATCCTTCACGGCATAATCGTGAATCAATTTTTCGGCAATATCCGGGTCGTGACTCATCACACCCGCAATCAAATCGTTCATTGCATCGTAGCGGCCGTCTGTATGCTCCAGACGAACACTGTTATTAACAAGACGCTCCTGATTGGTATTAAATTCGCCCTGCTCATGCTCTTCCGTAATGTAATAGCTGAGACTTTCGCCATAAAACAGTACAAACTGTTTTACAAAAATACCATCATATACCTGTGTCATATCTTCCGCAACATAGGTCTTTTTACGGCCCTTCTTCTCAATCAGATAATGGATTACCACACGACTTTTTGGGTTCGCACGGTATTCCACCATTGTACGGTCTGCAATGGAAAATGGTAATTTAACCACGCCCTGCAGTTTTAGATAGAACGGGAACACATAATCCTTACGCGCCAATTCACTGATAATTCGTGATGCCAGTTCAATACGAAAAGCCGTCAGCTCTGGCAATGCAGAATAATACTGCACCAGTGCCATCCCGCAAATCGTTGCAAGGTTTCGGTTATTATCTAAGGACACCTCGATGATTTCGAATATGGCTTCAGAAACACCTTCACCACGAACAAAATATTCATAAGCGAAGAACGCCAAATATGCTTCCACGATGCGTTCCTTTGGACCCTGCTCATAATAGTGTTCAAAAATTGCCTGCTGCAATTCGTGCTTGGTACGTGCGAATAACATCTGAGCGACCAGACGCTCTTCCAGTTTGTAGGTATCTACCTCAAATTCCACTGCACGCTTCCAAATGGAAACCATCTCCTCAGACGGACCATTATAATAATCTGCAAGATACTGCAGGGTCATTTCATCATATCGGTTCTGCGCAAAAGCCAGCTGACATAATGCCAGTAGCTGAGGATTCTCCGTGGTAGAAGAAACCACCATACGGGAGCACATCTTCATCAGGCGCTTCGGGGAAATCTGCGTCGCAGAGTGTCCCACCAGCATACGAAAGGCGTGCTCATAATTGCCCTGCGTAATATTAATCTCAACCGTGCGGATATAATCCTGTTCACTTAAGGCGGACAGATTAATGGAATCAATAAACTGATGAAAGGCCTCTGCATCATAGCTGTCATAATAGTAGTCAATGATGGAGGAAATCAGTTTTTGCCTATAGAACTGATTCAGCCCCGGCTGTAAAAGCATGGACTTTCGGTATTCCACCGCTTCCATACTGTTCTTGTTATATTTTGCGTTCTTTTCGCTGTAATATAGCTGTAAATTCAACAAGGTCGGATCAATTTCAAGGCAACGACGCAGAATATTATCATCTTCTAACAGACGCTTCATGGAAACACGGGTATCTGCCAAATATCGGTTTCCGGTCTCTCCAACCAGATATACGCTGGCGTCCTCTGTATACATGCGAATCATTGCCACATGGTTCACAATCGGATATTCCTTTTCGGTATTCAGTTCCTTCTGGCGAACCACCACGCGATTCACATATTCCTGTGGAATTGCAAGCTGATAGGTATTGTAGATTTCCGAAACGGCATGCACATTTTCCGCATTCACCATATCCGGATTCATCACATCTTCATAAATCATGCAGAGATGCTCATTAACATGACCCATTAAAATCTGATCATGCACAAACTCCTCCATCTGCGGACGATAACTTCTGTATGCCTGCGGATTATCC
>JAZUHV010000219.1:0-7007 GCA_045641925.1 Butyrivibrio sp. | reverse complement strand
CTTGGCCTCCGACTTAAACGTTATGAAACAATCGGGTGATTTTATGGGAAAAGAAAAACTTGATAAAACGGAATTGGTAAAACTGGTTTATGAAGAGGAGCCAGAGGGAAATCTGGCGACGGCAAGAATTCTGCATCCAGTAGCAGGTTTTTATATGATTGTCTCCATTCTCGCAATTACCGGACTGATTAAGGCGGAGCTGCAGTTAGCCATTACACTGGTCGTTCTGGCGGTTTTGCTTTTAGCTCTTTGTCTGGTATGCAGAAAACTGGAAGGAAAGGGACATTGGATGAAGTATGTGCTGGAAGTGTTCTTTTTATGCACCATACTGATTGTCAATATTCTGACCGGAAATAAGGCCTGGATGCTTTATGCACTGCCAATCATGCTTAGCTGTCGATATTACAACAAGCGGTTTACCATTTTTGTAGGCGCCTTTGCGATATTACTAATGGTTTGTTCTGCGTTTGTTTCACAGCTTTTCAATCAGCAGCAAATTCTGGTGAATACATTGCTTGTTTACACGCTTCCAAATGCCCTGATTATCATCATGCTGGTGGCAGGATGTCTGGGAAATATTAGAAAAACGCAGCGTATTATGATGGATTTACGAGCTGCGCGAGATGAGGCACAGCAGGCCAATGAGGCGAAGACCGCCTTTTTGTTTAATATGTCTCATGATATCCGTACCCCGATGAATGCCATTCTTGGCTTTTCCGAGGTACTTGATGAGGAATTGGATACGCCTGCCCTGGCACAGGAGCATCTGGCAAAAATTAAAATGTCAGGCGAATATATGCTGACTCTGATTAATAATGTATTAGAGGTGGCACGTATTGACAGCGGCAAGGAAAGCCCGGACGAAAGCTTTGTTGATTTGATGGACGATAAGTGCAATGTGGTTCCTATGCTGGAGGGTGAACTGGAAGCTAAGAATCTGGTATTCACGAGCGATATGAATATAACCCATCGATATGTTTATACAGATATGGCAAAGGTTCGTGAAATTACGATGAACCTGCTGTCCAATGCAATCAAGTACACACCAAAGGGCGGCAGTATTCACATGCAGTTTGATGAAGTGCCTTGCTCCCGAGAAGGCTATGCGGCTTTTGTGAATTGTATTACGGATACCGGAATTGGTATGAGTAAGGAGTTCCAAAATCAGATTTTTGATTCCTTTTCAAGAGAACGAAATTCCACACAAAGCGGCATAAATGGCACAGGTCTTGGTATGGCCATTGTAAAGCGGCTGGTTGACCTGATGGGTGGAACCATTGAGGTGGAGAGTGAGATCGGAAGGGGAACTACCTTCCGAGTAAGGCTGGAACATCGCATTGTTGAAAATCCGGAGGAATATATCGAAAAGCAGCAGGAGGTTATCTGTGTAGAGCGGATGGACTTAACGGGAAGACGCATCCTGTTAGCGGAGGATAATGAACTGAACGCCGAGGTGGCAATGATTATTTTGCAGGAGGTCGGCGCTACGGTGGACCTTACCAATGACGGCGTGGAATGTGTAAACGCAATGTTAGAAAAGCCGGCGGGTTATTATGATTTAATTCTGATGGATATTCAGATGCCAAACCTGGACGGCTATGATGCTACAAGAAAAATTCGTTTGTTCTCTAACTCTGTAAAAGCCAACATTCCGATTATTGCGATGACGGCGAATGCATTTGAGGAGGACCGCAAGAAGGCATTAGATGTGGGAATGAATGCGCATCTTGCCAAGCCTATTGATATTACTAAGTTAATGGAAGTCGTTTCACAGGCGATTGGTGTGGAGCCAAAGCCAATTGTGACCAGACCAAGCAGCAGCTCTGTTCGCCACATCAAACGTGTTTTGGCAGATTTGCAGCGTAATCCAATTCTTTCCGTTATGCCGGGTGGCTTTTTTGCTTATGAGGCGGGTGATGATGAACGTCTGATTTTTGCGAATCAGGCAGCCTGTGAAATTTGGGGATGTGATTCCTTTGAGGAATTGATAGAGCTTTCTAAAGGATCCTTTAGGGGGATGATGCATCCGGAGGACTACGAACGCATCACCACGAGCATTTGGGAACAGGTAAATGAGAGTGAAAATCGAGACGACCATGTGGAATATCGAATTATCCGAAAGGATGGAACGGTCTGCAAGGTTAGCGACTACGGTCATTTGGAAGTGAACAAGAGATTTTGTGACATCTTCTATGTGTTTGTAACGGAATTGACAGAGGAAAATGAAAGGGGGGAGCTGGATGGATAAAATTCTGATTGTTGACGATGCAGAATTAAACAGAGGCCTATTGGCATCCGTCTTTGAGGATGACTATGAGGTGCTTGAGGCATGCGATGGTGTCGAAGCCTGCGAGCGAATTGATGAATTCGGTGAGGATATCACCATCATTTTCCTGGATTTAATGATGCCAAGAAAAAACGGCCTGGAGGTTATGGAATACATGCGACAGCGTGGGCTTATTGAGGTGATTCCTGTCGTAATGATTACTGGAGAGTCTACGGAATCTTCGGATATTAAGGCTTATGAATATGGTGCAGCAGATATTATTTACAAGCCTTTTTCTGCAAAAGTGGTAACGCGCAGAGCGATGAATCTGATTGAACTTTATAAGCATCGAAATGCAATGGAGGCAGAACTTGAAAGACGTACGGAGCAGGTGGTTAAGCTCCAACAGCAGACAGAAAAAATGAATGAATTTCTTTTGGATGCGCTTGGCTCCATTGTAGAATTTAGAAGTTCTGAGTCCGGCGAGCATGTTAAAAGAGTTATGCTCTTCACAAGAATTATATTGGATTACATCAAAAACTTTTATCCTGAGTATGGCCTGACAGAGAGACAAATCGATTTAATGTCACAGGCAGCAGCACTTCATGATGTCGGTAAGATTGCAATTCCGGATGACATTTTGAAGGCTCCAAGAAAGCTGACGCAGGAAGAATTTAATGAGATGAAGAAGCACACGACATACGGCTGCGAAATTCTTCAACGATTTAAAATGGTGGATGACGAATTCTACCAGTACTGTTATGACATTTGTAGATGGCATCATGAAAAGGTGGATGGGAACGGGTATCCGGACCGTCTGGTCGGAAATGAAATTCCGATTTATTGCCAGGCGGCAGCTATTGCTGACTGCTTTGATGCTTTGGTGAGTAAGCGTGTGTATAAAAGCGCAGTTGCATGCCAGGAAGCGTATAAGATGATTACCCACGGTGAGTGTGGTGCGTTCTCTCCGGAAATTCTTCGATGCTTTGAAATGGCAAAGCTGGAAATGTTTGTAACGGTTGACAAAATGAGAAAAGAGGAGCTGGCATAATGACCATTCGGGAATTATATGAAAAAATCGGCGGGGACTATGAAGATGTAACCAAACGTCTCCCTAAGGAAGAATTAATTGGCAAATTCATAAGGATGTATAACACTGGGGCGGAAATTGACTCCCTGGTGACGGCATATCGAAACAAAGAGTACGCGAATGTTTTCGAGATAGCACATAACCTGAAGGGCATGTCCGCCAATCTTAGTCTGAACCGAATGAATCAAACCATGGTGGAAATTTGTGAGGCTGTGAGACATGGTGCTCCGGCAAAGGATATCACGGACCTGGTCGAAGAATCTAAAGCGCAGCATGATGAATTATCTTTACTGATTAAGGAGTTGGAGTAGGATGCGAAATATAACAGGGAAAAAATGTATTTTTCTTCTGGTGATTTTGTGTATTGCTTTATTATGCGGCTGCCAAAGCAGGTCGGAACCGGAATTGCCGGATCAGAGTGAACTGGCTGCAATAACGAGCGGAATAGAATATGAGAAGACACTTATTGCTGGCAGTAGGCCGGAGTATGTGGCGTTGCCGGAGTGGTCAGACCCATCTTTATATACCCCGCTGTGTTTTGCGAGCCAAAAAGAGCTGTCTGATTTAACGGTATTGATTCGCAATGAATATTTCACCTATGACCTGATGGAAACACAGGATTTTGATGCACTGAACCTGGTGACGGATTATACCAATGTCAACGTCATATGCTTTGATGATGAGACACGAACCAGCTGGCGAAGCAGATACTCCTGCTTTATTTATCGAATAGAAGAGGATTATATTTATTTGGGAACGGCTGGACACTGTGTGGACAATCGGGCAATCCAGGCAAATACAAACCTTATGTTCTTTGATCGTAAGGTCATTCAAACTCCATTAAGTGATTATATTCTGTTCAGTAATTTCGGAAACTCGGAGGGCGATTATGGGATGATTCGTGTTCCGACCTCTGAGGTTCCAAGGGATACCTTGCTGAAACTGAAACAGGTATGCTATAACGCCGATGCCTGCAGTGCAGTGAAACGTGGCGATTATGTATTTACTGGTAATATTAATGCGCAGAACAACCGCACGGATTATGACAAAACCATCCAGGTTTCAGATGAAAGTGAAGAACCACTAACCAGTGTTTCTAATCGATGGAATTGGATTAATTCACGCGGATATATTCTTGGTAAGGGCAGCTTGCAAAGTGGACAAAGTGGTTCCGGCGTATTCAATTACAAGGGCGAACTGGTTGGAATTTGCAGCGGAGTTGGTGACTGGTATGGCTCAGTATATTGCCTTGTGACGCGAGCAAATAAAATGGAGGAAATCTATATGAAGCTTAAAGGAGAGTAAGGATGAACAAAAAACTTCATGCAATATATTTACCGATTATCGGTATTTTACTCGTTGTTGGAATTGTTTCCTTCTTTGTTGGCCGCTCAAAGTATGAGAAGGATCTGGCTGCGGACCGTCAGGCTTATGAGGATGCGAAAAAACAATATGAGGATGCGCTCGTGGAGATTTCTTCCAAAGAAAGTGACTGGAAGACGGTGCTTGAAAATAAGCAGAGCGAGGTGAACGATGCGTACGAGGAACTGTCCTCAATTTATCAGGAGCGTCAGGATGCGGAGGATAAGGAAGCACACCGAATCGAGCTATTGTCTGACGAGGAGCGTGAGGCTGAAAGCCGCGCAATGGCCTATAATGAGATGGTGAGCGAACTGCGTACAAGCAATGAGGAATATGCGAAGCTGTATGTGGAATATTCGAAATACCTGGGCGAGGACGTCTTTAACCTGGGGAAGGAAGAGGCTTTGGAATACGTTACCCTGTACGAAAGACTGACCGAGATTGAACAAAATTATTGGAACAAATAGGAAAGAGAGGTTTTATTTATGAGATCATCTAAAATGATTCATGTGTTTGCAGTTATTTTTTTGGTAATTGGTTTGTTGAGCACTTTAAGTGGCGCAATAGCTTTATTCATTAATGCATTTGCAGGACTTGGTGTTTTAACCCTGATTGTCGGAACTATGATTTCGCTATTGACATTCGCTTTCATGAAGGGCTTTGCCGATATTATTGATAATACATATGATACGGCAGTAAATACGGATGCGATTCTCCGTATGATGGAATATCAAAAGCCGAGGGAAAACACCGAGCCCGATAGATCAACCAACAGAAATACAAATCTTTTGGCAGCAGTAGCTGCTCCCCCAAGCTATCAATCAACGCAGTCGCAGACGCTGATTAGTTGTCCAAATTGTGGACGCATGCAGCCATCCTCCAGAGATAATTGTATCAGTTGCGATAAACCATTACATTAATATGAAGCATAATAATCCAATCATTAAAACTATATATACCGCCGATCCGGCACCAATGGTTTATAAAGATCGTCTGTATTTGTTCACGACCCATGATGAAGACGAACTGGTAAATGATTTCTACACCATGCGCGACTGGCGTCTTTTCTCAACGGAGGACATGACGAACTGGACGGACCATGGGGCGATATTCTCTCTGGAGGAAATTTCCTGGGCGGATGATCGTGCCTGGGCTCCGCAGTGCATTGAGCGGAATGGAAAATTTTATCTGTATTGCCCGGTGCATAAAACGAATGGTGGAATGGCGATTGCGGTTGGTGTTTCAGACTGTATTACGGGACCGTATCAGGATTTGGGGCACCCTCTTATCGATGAAGGGGACTGGAATGATATTGATCCAACTGTTTTCATCGATGATGACGGACAGGCGTATTTATATTTTGGGAATCCGGAATTACGCTATGTGAAACTGAACGAAGACATGATTTCTTATGACGAAACGGTGGGCGTGGTGAAAATTCCGATGACGGAGGAAGCCTTTGCAAAGGGTGGCCACACGACCGGAACCTCTTATGCGGAAGGGCCATGGTTTTATAAGCGAGGTGCCTTGTATTATATGGTCTTTGCGGCATTTGCGGAGGGCGCAGGGGATGAGCATTTGGCATATGCTACATCGGATGGCCCGACCGGTCCATGGAAATACGGCGGAGTCCTTATGACAGAAGAGGGTGGTGTATTTACGAATCATCCCGGAATTGCTGAATTTAAGGGACATTCCTATCTGTTTTATCATACGGGAGAGCTACCGGGCGGGCATCTGTTCCATCGTTCTGTATGTGTGGCGGAGTTTCGTTACAACGAGGATGGAAGTATAGATACCATTGCAAAATGCGATGGCGTGGAGACTGTTTGATATAATTTTTTTTTATAGTCAGCCATTATTTATTGCAATTATACAATAACTCTTATTTGCTTTATGATTTCCTTATCAGATGAAGGAGATATTGCGATGAGTCAGTTATTGTGCTTTGGAGATTCCAATACTTGGGGATATAATCCTGCTTCGGGAGAACGCTTTCCCAATACCATTCGTTGGACTGGGAGACTGCAACAGAAGCTGGAGGAAGAAAATATACGGATTTTAGAGGAGGGCCTGCGCGGGCGCACCACTGTGTATGAGGATGAAACCCGTCCGGGAAGAAAAGGTATTGATGCGCTTCCTGCAATTTTTGAGGAATATGGCGAGATTGATGCCGTTATCCTGATGCTCGGAACCAATGATTGTAAAACCTACAATCATAGTAACGCACGGGAAATTGCTCTTGGAATCGAACGCTGCCTGGATGTGATATTAGAGCATGTTCCGGCA
>JAZUHV010000218.1:0-7694 GCA_045641925.1 Butyrivibrio sp. | reverse complement strand
GGTGCTTCCGATGATCTGGCAAGTGGACAAAGTACCTTCATGGTGGAGATGACAGAGGTTGCAAATATTTTACGCAATGCCACCTCTAACAGTCTTTTGATTTTGGATGAGATTGGTCGTGGTACGTCAACCTTTGATGGTTTATCGATTGCCTGGGCGGTTGTTGAGCACATTGCGAATCCAAAACTTTTGGGTGCTAAAACCTTGTTTGCGACACATTATCATGAACTGACCGAATTAGAAGGTACATTAAAGTCAGTTAATAATTATTGTGTAGCTGTAAAAGAACAGGGAGAGGATATTATTTTCCTTCGAAAAATTGTAAAGGGCGGAGCGGACAAGAGTTATGGTATTCAGGTAGCAAGACTTGCAGGAGTTCCGGATTCCGTATTAAATCGTGCGAAGGAACTTGTTGCGGAATTAACCGAAAATGATATTTCACAAAAAGCCAAAGACATTGCGCGTCTTGGAATCACGAAAGCGGATACGAAATTGCCGGAAAAAGTTGGCAAGGATGAATATGTTCAGATGTCCTTGTTCGATACCGTAAGCAATGATGATATTATCAGTGAAATTCGTGACATGGACCTTGGTTCTATGCGTCCAATCGATGCATTAAACCGTTTATACCAATTACAGGATCAGATTAAGAACAGATGGGAGTCATAAGATGCCAATTCATGTATTGGACGAAAATACCATCAATAAAATAGCTGCTGGCGAGGTGATTGACCGACCTTCTTCCATTGTGAAGGAGTTAGTGGAAAATGCGATTGATGCCAAAGCAACGGCGATTACCGTAGAAATCAAAGAAGGCGGAATTTCTCTTATTCGTATTACCGATAATGGAATTGGAATCCCTCAAGAAGAAGTTCGATTGGCCTTTTATCCGCATGCGACCAGCAAGATTTCGGATGCTTCCGATTTATTTAACATAACTTCTCTAGGGTTTCGAGGAGAGGCTTTATCCAGCATTTGTGCTGTTTCACAGGTGGAATTAATTACAAAGGTTAAAGATTCGTTGACTGCGACACGTTATGAAATTGACGGTGGCGTGGAACATACGATGGAACAGGTTGGTGCTCCTGATGGAACAACATTTCTTGTTCGCAATTTATTCTTCAATACGCCTGCCAGAAGAAAGTTTTTAAAGACTCCAACTACCGAGGCTGGAACGATTGGCTCGCTGATGGAACATTTAGCTATGTCACATCCGGATATATCATTTCGCTTTATTCAGAATGGCCAGCCTAAACTGCAAACCGTGGGAAATGGTAATTTAAAGGATGTAATTTACGCGATTTATGGTCGTGAAATCGCGAATAATCTGATAGAAATTCACGGCGGAAATGAAGCGGTTCAGTTAACAGGCTATATTGGAAAACCGATTGTATCCCGTGGAAATCGTACTTTTGAAAATTATTATATCAATCATCGTTATGTTAAAAACTCGGTAATTACAAAAGCAATCGAGGATGCCTATGCTTCATTTATTATGCAGCATAAATATCCTTTTACTGTTTTTCATTTAACAATCAATCCTGATTTGATTGATGTTAATGTGCATCCTTCTAAAATGGAAATTCGATTTTCTGATGCACAAAGTATGTATGATTTGGTAAAAAGGGTTCTTTATGATGCATTGTCCCATAAAGAATTGATTCCACAGGTCGAGTTGGATTTGCCAAAGGAAAGTGTTGTTAAGCCGATAACCACTAAAATTCCGGAAACTCCGGTATCTACAACCCCGATTGAGAATAAAGTGGTGTCCACACCACCATTATTTGTTTCTAAAACAGTTGAAGAAGCACCGAGAATAATTCCTGCTAGAATGCCGGAACCATTCGAAGCCAAGCGTTCTGTAGATTATCAGAAAGAGTTCCAAAAAGAAGCAGAAGCGATGAAATCAGAGCAGCTTACGCTGTTTGAAAACGAAGAATTGCTTCGTCCGCAAAATGAAAAGAATATAAAAATTGTCGGACAGGTTTTTGATACTTATTGGATTATTGAATTTGAAAATAATATGTATATTGTGGATCAGCATGCTGCACATGAAAAGGTATTATTTGAAAAATTCATGAAGATTTATCGAAACAACGAAATGACAACGCAGCAATTGTCACCGCCAGTGGTTGTATCCTTAACCATTCAGGAAATGAATGTGCTGCAAATGAATCTTTCGTGCTTTGAAGAAATGGGTTTTGAGGTTGAAGAATTTGGAAAGGATGAAATTGCCCTTCGTGGAATTCCATCATCTTTTTCTCATGCGGACCCTGCAGAATTATTTATGGAAATTATGGATTCCATTACAGAGGATGTTCGATTGTCTACACCGGAATCCATCAAAGATCGCATTGCAACAATGTCCTGTAAGGCTGCTGTAAAAGGCAATAATAAATTGAGCTCTGACGAAATGCAGTCTTTGATGCATCAGTTATTTGATTTGGATAATCCATACAATTGTCCACATGGACGTCCAACCATGATTACAATGAGTAAATATGAGTTGGAAAAGAAATTTAAGAGAATCGTATAGTTATGTGTGTAAAGAAACCCTTAGTAATCCTGACCGGACCGACCGCAGTTGGAAAGACAAAGCTTTCCATAGCCCTCGCAAAAGCGATTCATGGAGAAATCATTAGTGCGGATTCCATGCAGGTCTATCGAAAAATGAATATCGGTACAGCAAAAATCCGTCCAGAGGAAATGAAGGGTGTTTCACATCATTTAATTGACATTATGGACCCTTTCGAGGATTTTAATGTATTTACTTTTCAACGCCTTGCTACGAAGGCTATGGAAGAGATTTATTCCCGTGGAAACATTCCAATTATCACAGGTGGAACTGGATTTTATATTCAATCCGTATTATACGATATTGATTTTACTGAAAATGAAAATGATACTTCCTACCGTGATTCCTTATATGAAAAGGCTGAAAAAGAGGGTGCAGAAAGTGTTCACGCTTTACTGCAACAGGTTGATCCGGATTATGCATTGTCTGTTCATGCAAATAATGTAAAACGAGTGATTCGTGCTTTGGAATATTATCATCAAACCGGACAAAAGATGTCGGAGCATAATGAGGAACAGCATCAGAAGGAATCTCCATATAATTTTTTGTATTTTGTTTTGAATGATAAGCGTGAACATTTATATGAACGAATTGATTTGCGTGTGGATCAGATGATGGAAGAAGGCTTGGAAGCAGAGGTTCGTTCATTGGTAAATGAGGGCTATACAAAGGATTTGGTTTCCATGAAGGGTCTCGGTTATAAAGAACTTATTGATTATATTCAGGGAGAGACCACCCTCGAGGAAACTGTTTACATTTTAAAACGAGACACCAGGCATTTTGCAAAGCGTCAGCTTACTTGGTTTCATCGTGAAAAGGATGTGACAATGGTTTCTTGGAATGATGTTCAGTATGATGAGAATAAAATGTTATTCAAAATATTAGATTTATTAAAAGAAAAAGGAATTATTCATGAAGGAACAGAAGTTTAACCAGTATCGTAGCATGGGAATTTGCGATGATATTTTGGAAAGAAGTGAAAGAATTGAGGCTAAGTTAAAAGAACGCTTTGCCGAGATTGATTCAATAACCGAATATAATCAATGTAAGGTTTTAAAAGCATTTCAGAAGAATCGTGTAGCAGAAAATCATTTAGGGAAATCAACCGGATATGGATACGGGGATCCTGGCAGAGAAACTATTGAAGCGGTATACTCGGATGTATTTCACACCGAAGCTGCTTTGGTACGCCCGCAAATTACATGCGGAACCCATGCATTAACCATTGCATTGGCTGGAAATTTAAGACCTGGCGATGAATTGTTTTCTCCGGTAGGTCTGCCTTATGATACGTTACAGGGTATTATCGGAATTCGCGAAGAAACTGGTTCCTTGAAAGAATATGGAATAACCTACGCACAGGCGGATTTGCTTGCAAATGGTGATTTTGATTATGAAGCCATTCGCGCTGGAATTAATGAACGAACAAAATTATGTACGATTCAACGCTCCAAAGGCTATGCCAGCCGTCCAACGCTTTCTGTTGAAAAAATCGGTGAATTGATTCGATTCATTAAGAGTATTCGTAGTGACATTATTTGCATGGTGGATAATTGCTATGGCGAATTTGTAGAAACCATTGAGCCATCCGATGTGGGCGCTGATTTAGTAGTTGGATCATTAATTAAGAATCCTGGCGGTGGACTGGCTCCGATTGGTGGTTATATTTGCGGAAAAGAAGAGTATGTGAATCAGGCAGCTTATCGTCTTACTGCACCAGGTCTTGGTAAGGAAGTTGGAGCCACTTTAGGAGTCAATGCATCTATTTTACAGGGTTTATTTCTTGCACCAACCGTTACTGCGGCAGCTTTAAAGGGTGCGATTTTTGCGGCAAATCTTTATGAGGAACTTGGTTATACAGTGATTCCAAATGCAACGGAGCCACGCTATGATATTATACAGGCTGTAGAGCTTGGCCAGGCAGAAAAACTGATTGCATTTTGTCAGGGAATACAGGATGCCAGTCCGATTGATAGTTATGTAACCTTGGAACCATGGGATATGCCGGGATATGATTCGCAGGTTATTATGGCAGCCGGAACCTTTATATCCGGTGCATCAATTGAACTTTCAGCGGATGGTCCAATCAGACCGCCATACACAGTATTTTTCCAGGGCGGCTTAACGTATCCACATGCAAAATATGGAATCATGATGAGTTTACAAAGATTGTATGATCGTCATTTAAATTAATAATACACAAGGCACTCGAAATGTGGTATGATAATGAGTGGTATGTATGCCTAATTGTCATTTGCGGAATGACAACTCATGAATCAATTTAAATATAGGAATCCACATTCGTTACCTTATGAAAAATGTCTTCGTTATGGTGCTAAAGCACTCTCTGATGTTGAACTTTTAGCGGTAATAATCCGCAATGGTACGAAAAATCAGGATTGCTTGGACGTAGCGGAGACACTTTTGCGTTTAACGGGTAATCAAGGGCTGTTAGGTCTGAAGCATTTGTCTTTTACGGATTACAAAAGTATACCTGGCATAGGAAAAGTGAAAGCTCTCAATTTGATGTGTATTGCAGAAATTTGCGATCGGATCACTAAAACAAAACGAGCGGATTGCCTGCAATTTTTAACTCCTGCAGACGTAGCAGACTGTTATCAGGAGGAAATGCGACATCTTGAGTCAGAGCAGTTTCGATTACTGATGTTAGATACCAAAAGCCACTTGGTACACGAGTCTGTACTTTCTATCGGAACCGTGAATTATACCTGCTTATCCTGTAGGGATATTTTTCGCGAAGCATTGCGTTATGGTGCGGTAAGTATTATTTTGCTGCATAATCATCCGTCCGGTGATCCTACACCCAGTAAAGCAGATATTCAGACTACCCGTGTGGTGAAAGAGGCTGGTAAGCTTGTGGGAATACCCTTAATCGATCACATTGTAATCGGGGATCCATATTATTTAAGCATGAAAGAACAGGCTTATATTGATTAAAAAGTAGGGGATAAAATAATGGCAAGAAATAGTTATGGTTTGGATATTGGAACCAGTAATATAAAGATTTTTAGCAAGGATAAGGATAAATTTCTAAACGAAAAGAATATCATTGCCATTCAGAATAAAAAGGAAATTTATGCTTTTGGTGATGAAGCTTATGAAATGCATGAGAAAGCACCGGAATCCATTCAGGTATCTTTCCCTGTTCGCCTGGGCGTAATTGCAGATTGTGCCAATATGCAGAATCTTTTCGTGGAATTTATTAAAAAGATTAGTCGTGAATCCAGAAAAATTGCAGCTGCAGATTATTATATAGCTGTTCCAACCGGAATCACCGAAGTTGAAAAGCGTGCGTTTTTAGAGCTTGCCAAAGATTACCGTGTGCATGCTAAGAAAATATTTATGATCAATAAACCGATTGCAGATGCACTCGGTGCAGGGGTGGATGTATCCAGTGCAAGAGGTATTATGGTAGTAAATATTGGCGCGGATACTACGGAAGTTTCCGTAATCTCTCTTGGTGGTATTGTATTAAGTCGTCTTGTCAAATTCGGTGGAAATAAACTCGATGAGGCCATTATTAATGCTGTTAAGAATGAATATAATCTTGTGATTGGTGCCAAAACTGCCGAGTATATCAAGTTCGAGCTTGGTAGTGCAATTAAGCAGGAGGAGAAGACAGTCAGTGTTTATGGGCGCCACTTTATCAACGGCTTACCAACCCGTAGTTCCATTTCTTCCAATGTTGTATATGATTGCCTGATAGATTTTATTCATCAGATTGTTGATAACATTAAATCTATTTTGGAACATACGCCACCGGAATTGTCCGCTGATATCATTGATACCGGTATTTATTTGACCGGTGGCTCCAGCGCTATCTTTGGATTAAGTGAACTGATTAATTCTGAAACGGATTTAAATGTTCGCGTGGTAGAAAATCCGTCCGAATGTGTCGTGAAGGGAATTAAAAAGATTATTGAGGATCCTCGTTATAAGGACATTGCATTTTCTCCTAAGAATAGGATTATTGATTAAGGATTTTATTTATGAAACACAGGTTTAAATTTTTTCTATCACCTAAATTATGGCTTACCATTCTGGCTTTGGTCTGTTTTGGATTAATTGGTGTATCCTTTTTTACGAACTTCCTTGATAAACCACTCCAGAAGGTTACTTCCGCTGTAGTTATTCCTTTACAGCGTGGTGTAAACGGTATTGGTCTGTGGATTACCGGTAAGTCCGATCTGTTTGCAACCGTTTCTTCTTTACAGGAAAAGAATGCAGAGCTGCAAAAAGAAATTGAAGCCTTAAAGCAGGAAAATCTTCGCATGCAGGAGGATAAGGTGGAACTTGCTGATTTGCGAAAATTATATGCCCTGGATAATGTTTATGCAGATTATAAGACCGTTGGTGCCAATGTTATCGGCCGTAATTCAGATAACTGGTATGATATTTTTACCATCGATAAAGGCTCTGCAGAAGGCATAAAGAAAGATATGAATGTTATTGCCGGCAATGGCCTTGTGGGCATTGTTTACGCTGTTTCAGACCATTATGCATTGGTTCGTACCATTATTGATGATGCCAGTAATGTATCCGCCATGCCATTGAATACATCTGATATTTGTGCAGTTCGTGGTGATTTACAATTAATAGAAGATGGATATTTATTGTTATCTTATTTGGATAAGAATGTATTGATTGAAGACGGCGATATGATTGTTACAAGTAATATAAGTCAGAAATTTTTACCTGGTATCTTAATTGGCTATGCCAAAAATGTGACAAAGGATCCAAATGCATTAACACAATCTGGTTATGTTGTACCGGTAGTTGATTTTAAGCATATCAAAACGGTGCTTGTTATCACTGAATTGAAGTCCAATCCTGCCGCCGACGAATTTGATGAAAAACCAAATGAGTCCGAAACGAATTCGACTCCACAACAGAAGCCGGAAGAGAATACCCTGCCTGATTTAAATGGTTTAGGAGGCCATGGCTATGAGACGTTTTATCATTAGTTTTGTCTCCATTTTAGGATTATATGTGTTGCAATGTTCCTTATTCCGAACTTATTTGGCATTTGGAAATATTGCCCCTAATTTAATATTAATGTTTGCCTGTATCGTAGGCTTCATGAGAGGAAGAACCTCTG
>JAZUHV010000217.1:0-8169 GCA_045641925.1 Butyrivibrio sp. | reverse complement strand
GGAACTTCAGCAACGATACAACCATACTTTGGTGCAAACAGAGAATCTGCAGAAACAGCTGCATCCACCTTAACACCCATCATATTTCCAAATGCCTGCTTACTGATTGCTGCGACAATACCCTTTGCATCCAAAGTATATGCGCTGACAATCGCTTTTGCAGCAATCGCATCTGCAATTTTCTGATATAAATCAGCCACCTGTGCATAAACAGGCACATCATTTTCGTCCTTCTCAATTTCGAAGAGGACAATCTTATTACCAGCCTTCTTAAATTCCGGCGTGATAATATCATGATAGCTTGCTGTATCCACTGCAAAGGAAACCAAAGTATTCGGAACATCCAAATCATTGAAGGTACCGGACATAGAATCCTTACCACCAATACTTGGAAGGCCAAATGCAAGCTGAGCTTCGAACGCGCCAAGAAGTGCCTTCATTGGTTCTCCCCAACGGCTTGGGTCCTCGGTCATTCTGCGGAAATATTCCTGATAAGTAAATCGAATCTTCTTATAATCACCACCGGCACAGACAATCTTTGCCATGGACTCAATTACTGCATAAATAGCACCGTGGTATGCACTCCAGTTAGAAAGATATGGATCAAAGCCATAAGCCATCATGGTTACAAAATCAGTCTTACCCTTTAAGACAGGGAGCTTCGCAACCATAGTCTGTACCTCAGTTAACTGATACTTACCACCATAAGGCATAAATACAGAGGATGCACCGATAGAACCATCGAACATTTCTACAAGGCCCTTCTGAGAGCATACATTTAAGTCTGCCAGCGTATCCATCCAGGCAGTCTTCACATCTGCAATCGGCTTTGCCTGCATTGGGCTATCACACTTAGCAGGGCTCTTTACAACAACATCTGTTTCCTGATGTGCACCATTGGTATCCAGAAAGGCTCTGGAAATATTCACAATGTCCTTTCCTCTCCATTCCAATACCAAACGAGGTTCCTCGGTGACAATTGCCACCTCAACAGCCTCAAGGTTTTCCTCGTTCGCATACTTTAAGAATTCCTGAACGTCCTTAGGGTCTACAACCACTGCCATACGCTCCTGGGACTCTGAAATAGCAAGCTCTGTGCCATCAAGACCAGCATACTTCTTTGGAACCTTATCCAGAGAAACACGAAGGCCAGCTGCCAACTCACCGATTGCAACAGATACACCGCCGGCACCGAAGTCGTTACACTTCTTAATCAGACGAGATACTTCCGGACGGCGGAACAATCTCTGAATCTTACGCTCAGTAGGTGCGTTACCCTTCTGAACTTCTGCACCACAGGTATCAATGGACTTCTCTGTATGTGCCTTAGAAGAACCAGTTGCTCCACCACAACCATCACGGCCGGTTCTACCACCAAGGAGAATGATGATATCGCCAGGATCGGAGGTCTCACGAATAACATCCTTACGAGGAGCAGCACCCATAACAGCACCAATTTCCATACGCTTTGCAGCATAGTTTGGATGATAAACTTCTTTAACATAACCGGTAGCCAGACCAATCTGGTTACCATAGGAGCTGTAGCCATGCGCTGCCTCACGGACAATCTTCTTCTGTGGAAGTTTTCCGGACATCGTCTCAGAAAGTGCCTTGGTAGGATCTGCAGCACCCGTTACACGCATTGCCTGATATACGTAAGTACGTCCTGACAATGGATCACGGATAGCTCCACCTAAACAGGTAGCAGCACCACCGAATGGTTCAATTTCAGTAGGATGATTATGCGTCTCATTCTTGAAATTAATGAGCCAATCTTCGGTTACTCCATCAATGGTAACTGGACATACAATGGAGCAGGCATTGATTTCATCGGAGATTTCAAGATCAGCCAGTAAGCCGTCCTTCTTAATCTTCTTCATTGCTAAAGTAGCAATGTCCATCAGGCATACGAATTTATCATTACGGCCAACATAAAGTTCGCCAAAAGTATCCTTATAAAGTTTGAATGCGCCTTCGATTGGAGCCTTGTAATCACCCTCTTCAAATACTACATTCTTTAATTCTGTGGAGAATGTGGTGTGGCGGCAATGATCAGACCAATAGGTATCCAATACTCGAATTTCGGTCATGGATGGGTCGCGCTTTTCTTCTCCGGCAAAATAATTCTGAATATGCTGGAAATCCTTGAAGGTCATTGCAAGACCTAAAGAATCGTAAAGCTCCTTCAAATCCTTCTCTGCCATTGCTGCAAAGCCATCAAAGATTTTAACATCCGCAGGCTCTGGGAATACCGTAACCAGGGTTTCCGGCTTTGTCATAACGGCCTCGCGTGAATCCACAGGATTAATACAGAAGTTTTTGATGGATTCTAACTGTTCATCTGTCAGTTCGCCCTCAATCACATAAATGGTTGCAGACTTAATCACAGGTTCCTCATCTTCTTTTAAAAGCTTGATACACTGTTCAGCAGAATCTGCTCTCTGATCAAACTGTCCAGGAAGGAATTCAACACCGAAAACATGCTCTCCTGCATTGTGTGCGAAGTCCTCTTCATACACAATGTCAACAGGTGGCTCCGAAAAGACGGTAACCAGCGCTTTCTTATATGTATCCTCGGAAACACCTTCTACATCATAGCGAATCAGAACACGAACATTCTTTACTGTGCTAATGTTCAGGTAGCTTTCGATTTCTTCGCTTAATTCTTTTGCCTTAACTGCAAAGTCAGGCTTCTTTTCAGAATAAACTCTTCTTACGTTACTCATGATGATTCTCCTTGATCATTTATCTTACACCGGACGAGTCCGGATGTTTGCTTATTCGTGCAGTCTGCGGATTACCCTGCAAACCACTGCGTCCTCTGTAACAGTCGGCTCGGTATAGGCAAAGAATACCAAGCCTTCGGTTGGGGACACTACTTCGCTAATCACATCGCCCTCATATGGGTCAATGATTTCGCCAATCACAGTACCACGGTATACTGGGTCAGACGGCTCGACGCATCGTTTGAAAAAACCAGCTTTCTCCGCCTTAACAGCAAGCAAGTCTTCTTCATTCAAAACCTCGGCAATGTAACCGCTGTGATTGTTATATTTGATAATGCCCATACGTGTCAGGAAACGCAGAATGGATGCCACTGCCTGACGTGCGGACACATCATCAATGTAATCGGTGCAATTGGTGTAAATAGAGAACGCGCTGGTTCCATTCATCTGCCAATTATAATTTAAGGTCGTGGTATCCATTGGTTTTGGCTTACGTACCACAACAAAAGGAAGACCAAATAAATTAGCCAAAGAGGTGTTTTGGAAGCCGGTATCCATCATTCGTACATGCGGCACGAACTTTCCAGCCATATAAAAACTGGTCAGCTGAATTCCGTAGGTAAAGCCCTTTGTGATTTCCATAATTTGCGCTGCAATCTGCTGCGTGGTATCTCCACCCAGATGACCTGGAAAACGGCGATTGATATCAGAATCATCGAGCGGCCAGAATCGACGATCGATGTTCATCGCATACTGGTTGAGACATGGAATGACAAGAATTTCTTTTCCCGAAACCAATTGTCCGTGTTCCTCTAATTTCTTCAGTTCCCGAATTAATAGGGAGCAAATATAGGTTTGCTGATATTCATTGCCGCGAAGAGAACCTACGATGCAGGCAGTTTTCTCCCCACTGCTAAAGCGATAACCCGTGATTTTAAAATCCTCACGATATACGCCTTCCATTGTAAATAAATCATCTCTACGCATCCGCTTCGCCTCCCTCCTCAGGAAGTTCCAGTGCGCAAATACGAGCCATAATCGCGCCCTTATATACAACCGGATGCTCTCTTAAGGTAAAGAGATATCCGTCCTTATCCGCAATAATTTCTTCTAAAACTTCACCCGTAAGCGGGCTAACAATCTTACCGATGCGCATGCCATGCTTCACCATAATGCCCATCTTCTCGACTTCTAAAATAAACAGGCCCGAGCGATTGGCATGAATTGCAGAGACATCCCCCTTCTTGGCAATAATCGGCTCACGAACGTCATAAACCTCTCCAAGCCAGATTCCCATTTCCTTCATAACCTTTAAAATACCGGTCAGAGTCTGCTTGGCATATTTACGGGTAATACGTGAACCAGCACCCATCTCCACAACAAGAGAAGGAACGCCAAACATATTCAGGCAATTTGCAAGGGATGACTCCAAATATACGGAGGAAGATAATGCCCAAATAATATCGGCATTCATCAGTTTTGCATATGGCAGCAGACGGTCAAAGCTCTCCGGACTTAAACGTACCTGAGGCATTTCCTTTATGAAAATATTGGAAGAATGCACATCAATGCACATATCACTGCCAATGATATCCTGCGTAATCTTGTAGGCAAGATGCTCTGCCATGGAACCGGACTCAGAACCAGGGAATACACGATTCAAATCCAAATCATTCATAGGAATGCCACGGCTTCCGGTATCAATTCCCAACGGATTAATGGATGGATAGACATCAACAATGCCAGCCAGGTTCTCCGGCTGGGAATTAATGATTTCAATCAGTTTATAGCAAACATACTGGCCATTCAGCTCGTCGCCATGCGTTCCTGTCACAATCGATATTCTCTTGGTATTGCGATCCGTATGGGCAGGCATCAGACGGTTTTTCTTTACCGTAAGTCGCTCGCCAACAGGCATCTGCAAGGATACGATTTCCTCAATCATTTTGCATTCAACTTTCTTAACATACTTAAATAGGCATAATTGCACACTCTAGAATATTTTACTACAGCCGACCCCAAAAATCCAGTATTTCTTGGGCTGCATTTGCCCTTGTGACAGTCTTGTAATTGTTCCATTCTCGTGGAAAAAGGCTCTTGTACTGCCCACTCAAAAAGCGATCATCCAAAAGAATTACCACCCCATAATCTTCCTCTGTGCGGATCACACGGCCGGCGGCCTGTAAAACCTTATTCATTCCCGGATAGACATAAGCATATTCATAACCATTTTTGCTTTGTTTATCATAAAAACCACGAAGGATCTGACTCGCTGTGTTTAAAGATGGTAAACCCGTTCCAACAATCAGGGTTCCAATCAGCTGCTCCTTTTTTAAATCAATGCCCTCCGAGAAGCTTCCGCCCATCACGCAAAAGGCAATCAGCGTTTTATCTGAGGTTTCTTCTACGCTCCTTGCAAACCGTGCCAGAAAGGACTCCTTGTCCCCTTCCTTCATGATTTTTTCCTGCATCACCAGTTCAAAGCATTCGTCATCACCCAAACGTTGACACAGGTCATACACCTCAAACATATATTGATAGGACGGGAAAAATACGAAATAATTTCCGACCTTACCATTTGCCATACTATGGATATAATCACGCACCTTCAGGTACTCTTCCTCATTTCGATGCGTATAACGGCTGGTAACATCGCGCCCAATTAAGAGCAGGCGATTGTTCGGGTCAAAGGTAGATTTTGCATAGATGGCATAATCCTCCTTATTGCCGCTTAATAGTTCCTTGTAATAATGGATTGGCAATAATGTCGCCGAAAAAAATATACCGCTACGAGCCGTGTCTAAATAGGTTTTAAGGTTCTTTGCCGGATTCACACAATACATACGAAGAACGAATCCATCATCGGTCTCTTCCTCGTAGGTTACATAGTTTTGATCGACCACTTCGACAATTTCATTAAAATGCATCACATCAAAGAAGAAATTCGCGACCGTATCCATATCTTCAAAATCCGCGTTTTCCTCCATAAATCGGCTCAATTCTTCCTGAAGCCGATACATATTCACTTCCAGTGTGGCACATTCTCCCTCGTGCAGAATATAGTACTTATCTTCGCAGAGTTTTTTCAGCGACAATAAATTTTTATTACAGCGTTCTAAGGCACTGCAAACCTTTTTATCCACGTCCGTCATTAGACGTTTTAATTCAAGAACGCGGTCCTTATTTATCTGTGCAGAATACATTTCCCTGGCACGATCTACCAAATTATGTGCCTCATCAATCAAAAACAAATACTCTGATTTCGCAGTTTCAAAAAAACGTTTTAAATGCACATGTGGGTCAAAGGCATAATTATAATCGCAAATAATACCATCCATCCAATAGGTCACATCCAGCGTAAATTCAAAAGGACAGACGCGATGCTTGGCGGCATATTCTTCTATCGTTGTTCGGGAAATCACAGACTCATGCGTTATCAAATCGTAAACTGCGTCATTTACGCGGTCGAGATGCCCCTTCGCATAAGGACAGGAACGAGGATTACAGACAGGATGGTTCTGATATGCATAAGTAGTGCCATCGATGGTTAATGCGTCGTCTTCTTCATGCTCGGCACACAAAAAGCAAACCTTATCCTTCGCAGTAATGGTTACGGTTTTAAATATCAGACCGCCCTTACGAAGCAGTGAAAAAGCCTCTTCTGCTGCCGTTCTGGTGATTGTCTTTGCCGTTAAATAAAAAAGTTTTTCGCCTAAGCCATCGCCCATCGCCTTCACGGACGGGAATACGGTGGACAAGGTTTTTCCAACACCAGTCGGTGCCTGAATAAAAAGTTCTTTTCCCTGTCGGATTGCTTTATATACAGAGCCCGCGAGATCATACTGGCCCTCACGATATTCAAAAGGAAACTGTAGGTTTCGAATCGTATTATCACGACATTCCCGCGCCTGAATGACATAATCCCCCCACTTTGTCAATTCGGTCATCAAAGACTCAAACCAGACACATATTTCTTTTTTTGAAAATATCTCCTCAAAATAGCGAACATTCTCATATTCCAGATTGACATAAGTCATACGTACGCCAATGCGTTCCAGCTCATTTTCCATCAGGTAAATGTATGCATAACACATCGCCTGTGCTCGATGTACCGGCACTGCCTTTGGAAAATGGCGCACATCCGCATAGGTGCCCTTAATCTCATCAATATAAGGAATGGCATCCTCGGAAAAGAAGATGCCATCTGCTCGACCTTCGATGATTACATCGTAATTTTGCTGAGGAATTTCTCTTCGAAGCATTACCTCGGCACGATAATCAGGCCCCATGGACTTTTGGATTTTCTTATGCGCTTTCGTGCCGGCCTCCATGGCGTTTTTTTCAGAAACGCCGCCAGTGCGGGAATCAATATCCCCCTCCCTGCAAAGAAATTCCACAAGATTTCGGACCGATATACGAAGTTTACCATCTTTAATCTGTATCATTTATTTGTTAAATCCTTATAATTTGTTACTGAAAGGCATCCTTGGATACCAAAATAGCTGCACGAATTCCCGCGCCGTCGTAATTCACATCAAAACCATCCGTGGAAAATCTACCGTTTTGTCCTGCTGCCATCTTTCTTGTAGAATCCACACCCATCGTACGAATCCACCACTTTCCATAACCATCCGCATCCGGCAGCACGCCCTTGGCAGATGCATATTCGCTCGTCAATGCACAATAATCGCTGTAATGCTCATTCATATATGCATGGAAATCCTTATTATATCCGGCATATAACTGTGCCACAGAAAGCACCGTCGCCAAATCCGTCACCACATTACCATCCTTTTGTAAATGATAGGTTGGATTTCCGCATGGTTCATCTGTCATGGTCAGTACGAAGGCCTGCTCTTCTTCGTTCAATGCACGTTTTAAGAAGGTTTCATTCATATATGTTCTTAATGTACAATCATCCCAGGCAATCTCAACCAGTTCGTCATGGAATGGCTGGGCGTCCACTATTTTAGTCGTCTGTAAAAAGTAAGTATCGTTCTCATCCTTAAGAATGTTCCACTGCAAATTATCAAGAATGAAATAATGATAATACCCGTCAATTTCCTCGCGATAGTACTTGGTTCCATACAAATCAAGCACATTGTCCTCATTGTATTCACCATTTACGATATACTCAGACAAATCACTACCATATACCTCTGTAGAAGGATATATGCCAAAGAACAGGGTTCCGTCCGCCTGCAAACCATTTTCAGCCAGAGGATGCTCCTTTGGAATGATTTCATCCTTATGTGCATATAAATCCAATGCATCCGAAAAAGGAACCTCTTCTATTAAATACTTATACGTTTTTAAGTAATCGGTCTTATAATACTCATCCGCAGTTCTGTAATATAAGTTCAAAACCTCCATGCGTTCATCTTCTGTCATGGTTGCCGTCTTAGATAATTCCAGAATCTGATTATTACAATCCTCCACATCC
>JAZUHV010000216.1:0-4859 GCA_045641925.1 Butyrivibrio sp. | reverse complement strand
CGAAGAGGTGATTGATGGTAAGAAAAATCGTATCATCACTCTGGATCCTGTGGAAATCAAGTTTGCAGATTGCTCCCTGAAGCTGCAGACCAAGGAATATTTTGAAGAAGGTGCTTCCAATATTAAGATTGAGCGTACCATTTTAGAGATGAGTGATCCATCTGCAGATATCACTATCGATGAATACATTACCGCCTGCTATGGAACAACGGAATATCCTGAGGATATGACCGGTATTACCTTAGCCTGTGATGGAAAGACACCAGAAACAATTCACTATGAGTATAGATGCCGTGATGCAAAGTCTGAAGCAGCAAGCTTTGTCAGCGCAACCATTCCTGCGATTCAGACCAAGGTTTCTTTAACACCATCCGCAGAAGCAACCGGCTACATGGAAGAAGGATACGCATTCTCTCCAATGTTTAAGCTCGGTTATAAAAAGAAGATTTCAGATAAGGAGGTATTTGCAACATGGCTCAACTTGGAAAAGGCAAATTAAATTACAGATGTCCGTCCTGCTTTATGAGAGATCTGGATATCGATATGTTCCTTGATAAGGATACCGGTATTTATAGCTGTATTCGTTGCCAGTTCAGAGGCGATGAGGCGAAAATCCTTGAATGGAATGAGAAGGTTAGAGAGCGTTACGGAGCAATGTATACCCGCTTTGAGCGTTTTGATTTTGACGAAGAGTAAGGAGACTTACATGATTGATTATATTAAGGGTGCAGACATCTCTACCTTATTAGAGGTAGAAGCATGTGGCGGCACATTCTATGATCATGGAAAACAGAAGGACTGTCTGGAAATCTTAAAGGACTATGGTTTTAATTATGTTCGATTAAGAATCTGGAATGATCCATATAGTACAGAGGGAGTTCCGTACGGAGCGGGAACCAATGACCTCAAAGTAACCACTGCACTGGCGAAGAGGGCAAAAGCATTGGGTATGGGATTCCTCCTGGACTTCCACTATAGCGATTTTTGGACCGACCCGGGTAAGCAGATTATTCCGAAGGCATGGAAACGCGAAAAGGTGGAAGCAGATTTGGGACACGCCTTAAGCGATGATGATTACATTGCGTATTTAGAAAAGGCGGTTCATGATTTTACATATGATACCATCGAAAGCTTAAAGAAGGAAAATGTTGCTCCAACGATGGTACAGGTGGGAAATGAAATTACCAATGGCCTGCTGTGGCCATATGGACAAAAGCCGGAATATGACAACATTGTACGCTTTGTCAGCGCAGGAATCCGTGCGGTAAAGGAAACACTGCCACAGATTCCAATCATGATTCACCTGGATAATGGCGGCAATCATGAAATGTATCTGGACTGGTTTGATCATTATTGTGAGCGCGGTGAAGATTTCGACATCATCGGCTTGTCCTATTATCCGTTCTGGCATGGAACGCTGCAGGATTTAAAGACCAATATGGACGATATCTGCATTCGTTATAATAAGCAGCTCATCGTTGCAGAGGTGTCCATGGGATATACCATGGAGGATTATGCAGAATATGAAAAGCTTACCCCTGCCGAGCGCAAGGGTATGGCAACCCGTCAGGAGCTGGTTGATAAAATCGAGCATCCAATGACGATAGAAGGTCAGTGTGCATTTTTAAAGGATTTTCTGAAGGTGGTAGAGGATGTTCCAGAAGAACGTGGCAGAGGCTTCTTTTACTGGGAACCAGGCTGGATTCCTGTACCAGGTAGCGGATGGGCTACCTATGAAGCGTTGGCATTCACCGGCGAAAAGGGACCGCTTGGAAACGAATGGGCCAATCAGGCATTGTTTGATTATGACGGAAATGCACTGCCAAGTTTACAGATTATTAAAGAGTATCATAAATAAAAAGCTACGCAGGTTATCCTGCGCAGCTTTGGGGTGGATGATTTATTCATCAGCCATTAATTCATTATAAGCTTCCTCGTCGATTAATTCTTCGAAGGCATCGTAAGCGGCATCGTATTCTTCTTCGCTTTCAATGTCAACTAAGAATGGATCGCCGTTTTCGTCCTCGTCATAGCCGAAGAGAAGATAGTCACCTTTTTCGACATCGTCGAAGGCTTTGGGAGCCTGTAACATGATGTAGCGTTTATCATCATAAGGGAAGATTGCAATGATCGGACAATCGACCTCGGAGCCATCCTCTAAAGGGAAGCTAACTACATCATCATCGTCCAAAGAATTTACAGTATTCATATCAGTTTCCTTTCGTATGTGATTTCTGGGTTTAGTATATCACATTTTTGACTGGTTGCCACCAAAATTCAAAGGACGAAAAAATGTCGCTTTTGAAAAAATTGAAAAGAAACAATGAAACGTTTCATTGTTGGAATGGTGAAACGTTTCAAAAAGTCTTGGAAACGTTTCCATCAAAAGTGCCTTAAAAATGGTAGGAAAGTACTATTTTGTGTGCAATTTCACAAAAAAATATGAAAAAAATGTGGTTTTTTTGTGAAATTGTGTTGCAATTTGTACATTTTCTATATATAATCATTTTTAGTTTTTGGTGACGAAACCAAGGACAAAAAATACTTTTTTATTCCAAAATTTGTAAAGGAGAAAAACAATGAAAAAGAGAGTATTATCAATCGCTCTTGCCGCAACCATGATCGCTGCACTGTTCGCAGGTTGCGCTAAGAAGAACACCGTTGAAGACCTCAGTGCTTTGAACGGTACCTACGATATCACTGTTTGGGTTTCCGAATCCGATGGTGTTACCGATTTAACCCAGAAGCAGATCGCAGCTTTCTGCGAAGCTCACCCTGGTATCACAATCAATGCTCAGATCGAAGGTGTATCTGAGTCCAACTCCGCATCTAATATGATTACTGATGTTGAGAGTGGTGCAGATCTGTACTGCTTCGCACAGGATCAGTTAAGCCGTCTCGTTGAGGCTGGTGCTTTGGCTAAGCTCGGTGATGCTACCGCAGCTACCATTAAGGAAATCAACGATGCTACCTCCGTTAAGGCAGCTTCTGTTGGTAACGTTCTTTACTGCTACCCAATGACTTCTGACAATGGTTACTTCATGATGTATGATAAGTCCGTTGTTAAAGAGGAACATCTTGACAGCTTAGAGGATATCATTGCTGACTGTGAAGCAGCTGGTAAGTTATTCTCTATGGAGTGTGAGACCTCTGCTTGGTATACCGCAGCATTCTTCTTCGGTACCGGATGTACTTCTGAGTGGACCACCGATCCAGAAGGTAAGGTTACTGGTGTTTCCGATAACTTTAACTCTGATGCTGGTTTAATCGCTATGAAGGGTATGGAGAAGCTTGTTAAGTCCCCAAGTTTCAACTCTTCTTCCAAGGGTGCTGATTTCGCAGCAGCAGTTCCTGCAGCAGTTGTTGTTACTGGTGTTTGGGAATTCAACGCAGCTAAGGAAGCTCTTGGCGATAACTACGGTGTAACCGATCTCCCTTCCTTCACTGTTGATGGAAAGAGCTATCACATGGGTTCTTACTCTGGTTGCAAGTTGATGGGTGTTAAGCCTCAGACCGATGCTAATAAGGCAGCTCTTCTTCAGAAGTTAGCTATGTACCTTACCAATGCTGAGAACCAGGTTCAGAGATATGATCTTGTAGGTTGGGGTCCTTCTAACAAGGAAGCACAGTCCAATGACAATATTAAGGCTGATCCAAACCTTGTAGCATTAGCTGCTCAGAATGAGTACGCAATCCCACAGGGTAACATCCACGGCAAGTGGTGGGATACCGCTAAGACCCTTGGTACCTCTGCTAAGAATGCAGCTTCTGAAGATGATTTAAAGAAGGCTTTGGAGCAGTATGAAGTAGATATCAATGCATTCTTCGATGTATCTGAAGATGAAGCAAATGCTTGGTCTATGATTGGTGCATTCTCTGGTTACAATTGGGATACTGATGTTCCAATGGTAAAGGGTGATGATGGTGTTTGGACTGCAGAGCAGGCATTCGAAGCTGACGAACAGGTTAAGTTCCGTATGGGCGGCGGCTGGGATGTAAACTGCGGCTATGACGCAATTGAAAATCCTTCTGATGATTACGAAGGCAATGCCGATGGCAACGTCGTTATTAAGACCGCTGGTACTTATGCAATCACCTTAACTTATGATGGTGAGACCGCAGTAGTTACCTTCGAACTTCAGTAATATTAATACTGTTAATTTAGGTTAACCGGAGTCGCCCCGGAAGTATGTTCCGGGGCAATTTTTATAAGAAAAAATACGATTTTATTTAAAACAAAGCACGATTTGAGGCAATTTATTATGAAAAAACTTTCCTGGACTGAAAAGAAAAAATTAAGTTTCATGCAGCTTTTTCTATACAACATTGCAATGTTCTTTGTATCCATTCCTGCTTTCTTTGTAAAGTTAGGAAAAGCCATTGTTAAGGGTGTGAAGACGGTTGGAATTGCGATAGGAAAAGAGCTAAAAGATGTTGCTATGACATTTGTTAATGGCTCTATCAACACAAAGATTTCCTACTTAATTATGGGTTTTGGTAACTTTACAAGAGGACAGGTCGTTCGCGGTTTATTATTCCTCTTATTTGAAGGAGCATTCGTTGCATATACCATCTTGATTGGATCTGGATGGATGGCACAGTTAGGCACTCTTGGTGTCAATGAGCGTGGTACCAAGTTAGACCCTGTTTTGGACGTTTGGGTCGATGTACCGGGCGATAACTCTTTCAAGATTCTTTTGTATGGTGGACTTTCCATTGTATTCTGTCTGGTTTTCATTCTGGTTTGGAGAATGAATATTAAGCAGAGCAAGGAAGTTGAGGCGATTATTGCTCGCGGAAAGAAGCCACAGAACTTCAGAAGAGATTTGCACGATTTAGTTGATGCAAAGTTCCACAAG
>JAZUHV010000215.1:0-3087 GCA_045641925.1 Butyrivibrio sp. | reverse complement strand
AAAGAAAAGTTAGGATGGATGAGTCCTATTCAATATAGGCTCCATCTTTTAGCTGCATAAAGAAAACGAGACGACCGAAGTCGTCTCGTAAAAAAGTCTAACTTTGAGGGGTCACCTCACTGAAACGAGCTTTTTTTAATAGCCTAAGCAAGAACGATACTTAGCTAATTGTTCTTTATAAAATTGATCCGGTAAATCATATCGATATGCCTTTGCCTGAGAAATCATTCCATTTTTGTAGCTGCTTAAATCGTCCTCTGTTTTGGAATAAATAATGTACCAGGAATAGGAATTTACAACGGCTGCCACCTGTGTATAAGGGATTCGCTGCTCAGTAATCATATCTTCCATAATGAAACCATTGGCAGGGACATACTTGGCGTTAAAATCCTCCAAAGGACTTCGTGCCGTCTCCAGAGAACCCTTCCAGGTGGAACTGTCAAAGGTTATGTCAGAATGTCCAGGCATTGTGGAACGCATATCCCATGTATTGGTATTTAGGTGACTTATGCCATCGATAACACGGCCGTCAAATCCGCAATGGTAATCCGAAAGATTTAAGGTCGGATCTGCAATCAAAGTTGCACCAAGCTCTGTGATTTGTGGGTTGCCATTGGCATCATAGTCCCAGGTGACTCCCTTTGGACCATAGCAATTGGTTAGGTAGCCTTCTTCTGAATAGAACCATTCAATGAGGCGTAGAGCATAATCCGGGTATTTGGAATTTGCACTAATACTGAAAATACTTCCATTGCCCGCAGGATCCTGTTGATATCGATTCGGCGTAGCGCATTCTAATGGGACCGGAGTGAAGCCGGATTGTGGCTGAAAGGACATCATGACTTGCCCTTTGTCATATTTTTTTTGCAATTCCGCCATCGTTTGGGTGCTGGATGCGGAATCAATCAGGCCATCCTGATACCAGGAATTATAAACCTCTAAAAGCTCAATATATAAACCATCAGAATCTAAAACATCCTGATAATCATTGGTGGCTGCATTATAGATCCCAAAACCAAACGGCTCATAGCCATAGAGTGCAACGCTGTCGGTTAAAAAGGAAAGCATGACATCGTCACCGGCATTGGAAGAGGAAAAACCATAAATCTGCTCAGTTGACGTTTTTGCTAGTTCTGTCATTTGAGAAATGATGGCTTTTAAATCGTCCCAATCGTGGATTGTGGGAGACTCAAGCGCTTCATAATAATCCGTTTTTAAATAAATACATGCAGGCAATGTATAAATATCGTCATTCTCGCTGACATTGGCATAAATACCATAGATGGATGCACTGCCATTCTCTAATTGGTTTTTCTTTAAAGAAAGAGCCTGCGATTTGGATAAATCTGGCGCAAAATCAGAAAGAAAATCGTGTGCGGACCAATCCAACAGTGTACCGGCATCTCTGGCAATTCGAAAATGCTTATTGGTGGAGAAGATGATAATATCGGCCAAATCGTTCTGAGCCACATAAGCGCCAAAGCCTAAATCACTGACTGAAACATATTGAATTTGAATCTTGAATTTATCTCGTATAAGGTCGGCGTACCAGCCAGTCAGGTACCCGGGTTCATCTATGTTTTCATTATAAATCGTAAGGGTTATAATATCCTTGCTCTTTGAACAGCCTGTAAACATAAAGAGTGATGAACAAAGAATTGCAATGGATAAAATCCATGATAAACATCGTTTCATAAGGTATTTCCTTTGTTATGTATTATAATTTGGATGATTGTTCAATTATAAAATTGACATTTTTTCTTGTCAAGAAATGCGGAATGCTGTCTTAAATAAAAAGGAGGGCCATCCAAAAATTTTGGATGGCCGGATAGGAATGAAGAAAAAGGATTAACTTTTTCTTTGGATTTGGTACATTGTTATTGTACCGAAGGATTGCGTACGGAATGTGAATACTTTCTAAAAAAATCATAACTTTTATAAAAAAATATAAAAAAATAGGTGAAATTGAAATTAAAGTGTGTTATTATATGACTTGCGCAGCACTTTGTCGCATAAAAGCGCTAAAGTGAGACCTACAAATCGATAATTCGTGTAGGAAGAAACACAATGACAGGAGAGTTATTATGGAAAAGGAAATTTCAAAGTTAATGGGTTTTCGCCCAAACATCAAAGTTGTTGATGCAACCATTCGTGATGGTGGTTTGGTAAACGACTTCTTCTTTACAGATGAGTTTGTTAAGAGATTATATTTGGCTAATGTTAAGGCCGGCGTTGATTATATGGAATTTGGTTATAAGGCTTCTAAGGACTTGTTTGACACCAGCAAGTTTGGTAAGTGGAAGTTTTGTAACGATGATGACATCCGTGCCATCGTTGGTGATAATACTACCGATTTAAAACTTGCTGCTATGGCAGATGTTGGACGTTGCGATTACAAGACCGACATTATTAACAAGGCTGACAGTCCACTTGATTTGATTCGTGTTGCTACTTATATCAATACCATCCCTGCAGCCATTGATACCATCGAGGATTCTTATAAGAAGGGTTATGAAACCAGCTGTAATATTATGGCAGTATCTAACGCACAGGAGAGTGATCTTCGTGTAGCATTGGATGAGTTAGGAAAGAGCCCTGTGGATGTCCTTTATATCGTAGATAGTTTTGGCTCCATTTATCCAGAGCAGATGGCAAGACTTGCAGATGTATTTATGGAATTTGCAACCAAATATGATAAGCAGGTTGGTATCCATGCACATAATAATCAGCAGTTAGCATTCGCAAATACCATTGAAGCATGTGGCGATGGTGTGAATTTCTTAGATGCAACATACCTTTCTATGGGTCGTGGCGCGGGCAATTGTCCGATGGAATTGTTAATTGGTTTCTTAAAGAACCCTAAGTACAATTTCTACCCTGTATTGCAGTTTATCGAGGATTTCATGATTCCATTACAGCAGTCAGGTGTAACCTGGGGCTATGATTTGCAGTATTTAATGACTGGTTTATTAAACCAGCATCCAAGAGCAGCAATTGCCTTCACCAAGGATGACAGAAAAGATTACTGCGAATTCTATAAAGAAGTTGTCGCTCAGGACTAAAAATTATTTTAAATTATAAAAAAGA
>JAZUHV010000214.1:0-12880 GCA_045641925.1 Butyrivibrio sp. | reverse complement strand
TCGAATCTTATCGATTGCTTTCATTGCGGTATTTACTGCGGTATCGAAACCGATGGTGTAATCGGTACATGCGATATCCAAATCAATGGTTCCCGGTACACCGATTGCATTGATTCCAAGTGCTGCAAGCTTCTGTGCGCCCTTGAAGGAGCCATCACCACCAATGACAACCAAACCATTAATACCATGCTTATTACAAATATCTGCAGCCTTCTTCTGATATTCAGGATCGAGCATCTCTAAACATCTTGCGGTTCCTAAGATGGTACCACCACGGTTGATGGTCTCGGAAACGCTTCTGGTGCAATTCATATCACGGAATTCTTCATTCAAAAGACCTGCATAGCCTCTTTCAATTCCGACAACTTCAATTCCTTTGGTCAATGCAGTACGCACAACCGCACGGATTGCTGCATTCATTCCAGGTGCGTCGCCACCACTTGTTAAGACACCAATTTTGGTAACCTTTTCTGCCATTTTCTTACCTCCAAATAATATATACACTTAAAAAATATACTTCACAACCATTGTAATTTTATGCCGAAATGAGTTATTTTTCAATACTCTTTTCCACGACTTTTACATTTTCTGCACCAAATACGGAGCGCATTCTTTCCAAGGCCACTGCATTCGCACGAAATCCCTTAGGTACCAGATAAAATTTCTTTGCTTTTTCGGCTTCACAATAAATTACAACACGGTCCGTTGCACCATTCGTCACATGAACCGGCACGCCAACCTGTTCCACAGAAACCTGCTCTTTAAGTGCTTCCTGTGCAATGGAATCAATCAGTTCCTTCAGCGTTATTTCCTGCAAATCATAGGTTGCTTTATCCGCAAATTTAATCCAGATATCTCTTGGTATCTCATCGAACGGAATCAGCTTATCACCAATCAGCTTCGCATTCGCATCTGCTTCCACACTTGCTCTTCCAAGGACAAAAACCGGACGGTCCTGCACAATGCAATCACGCACCTTCGCATAACTCTTCGGGAACAGCAGCACTTCCACCGTACCGACTAAATCCTCGATGCTTATAAAGGCCATCTGCTGCCCAGATTTCGTTAGTTTTGTGGTAATCTGGGAAATAATTCCGCCAATAACCACCTGTTCCTTGTCCTTTACCTTCGGCTCATTGGTCTCCTCATCCAGTTCAAAATCGCTCGCCTGGTTCGTAATATTCTTGGTCCACAAATCCTGGAACTCATTCAGTGGATGGCCACTGACATACACACCCAGCACTTCCTTCTCCATGGAAAGCAATTCGTTCTGCGGATACTCTTCCACATTAGGAACAGAAATTTCTGCTGCCGCATCCTCGGGCTCCATCATATCAAATAAGGACATCTGGCCGGACACGGAGGATTTTTTCTCCTGCGCCACATCATCCATAATATCGCTGTAAATATACATCATCTGGCGGCGATTCAGACCAAAGGAATCGCATGCACCAGCCTTAATTAAATTTTCCAGGGTACGCTTATTGACCTCGCGGCCACTCAGACGCTTGGTAAAATCCTTTAAATCCGTAAATTTGCCATGCTCCTCACGCTCTGTCGTAAGTGCCTCTATCACCGGGCGGCCTAACGACTTAATTGCATTCAGGCCGTAGCGAATCGCCCCGTCAGACACGGAGAATACGCCCTCGCTTTCATTAATATCCGGTGGGAGAATCTGAATGCCCATCTGGCGACAAATCATAATATACTGTGAAACCTTGCTGATGTTATCAATGACGGAGGTCATTAATGCAGCCATAAATTCCACCGGATAATAATATTTCAGATATGCGGTCTGGAAGGAAACATAAGCATAGCAGGCCGCATGAGACTTGTTAAATGCGTACTGCGCAAAGGTCATCATGGAATCGTAAATCTTATCCGCAACCTCTGCAGGAATGCCCTTGGCCACGCAGCCTGGCACACCTTCCTCCGGATTACCATATACGAAGTTATGACGTTCTACTTCCATAACATGCTGTTTTTTCTTACTCATCGCACGGCGAACCAAATCGCTTCGACCCATTGTATAGCCGGCAAGATCACGCACGATTCGCATAACCTGCTCCTGATACACGATACAACCATAGGTATCTGCCAGGATTGGCTCTAATTCAGGCGTTGCATACTTTACCGCCTCCGGATTGGACTTGCCTTCAATATACTGTGGAATAAAGTCCATTGGGCCCGGTCGATACAGCGAAATACCCGCAATCAAATCCTCCAGACTGTTCGGCTTCAGCTCCTTCATGAAGGACTTCATACCAGCACTTTCTAACTGGAACACGCCTTCGCAACGACCAGTTCCAATCATGCCCAAAACATTTTTTTCATTATAATCAATATCATTAATACGGAAGGTCGGTGCATTCGGATCCTTTTTCTTTAAGGAAGCGTTCACCAATCGCTCTGCATTCTGAATAACTGTCAGGGTACGAAGTCCCAAAAAGTCCATCTTCAAAAGACCGAGTTCCTCGATGGTGGTCATCGTAAACTGTGTTGTAACCGTACCATCGCCGCCACAGCTTAATGGTACAAACTCATCCAAAGGTCTGGAACCGATTACGACACCCGCCGCATGCATGGAGGTATGTCTAGGAAGTCCCTCCAAGCGCATACAGGTATCAATCAGGTTATGCACCTCCGGATCCTGCTCGTAGATTTCACGGAATTCCGTGTTCATCTTTAAAGCACCCTCTAAGGTGATACCAAGCTCGTTTGGCACCATCTTCGCAAGCATATCTGTCTTTGCGTAAGAAATATCCATTGCACGGCCTACGTCCTTAATGACGCCTCGCGCGGCCATCGTACCGAAGGTAACAATCTGCACCACACGATCCTTGCCGTACTTATCCATAACATAATCAATAACCTCCGGACGACGCTCATAGCAGAAGTCCACGTCAATATCCGGCATGGATACACGTTCCGGGTTCAGGAATCGCTCAAAAAGCAAATTATAGCGAATTGGATCAATGTCTGTAATAGCCAGACAATACGAAACAATGGAGCCTGCTGCCGAACCACGTCCCGGTCCTACTGCAATGCCATGCTCCTTCGAATAATTAATAAAATCCCATACGATCAAGAAATAATCTACATATCCCATGGTCTTAATAACATTCAGCTCATAGTCGAGGCGTTCTCTTAACTCCTCTGCCTGCGCACCATAGCGGCGCTTTAGGCCCTCGTCACAAAGGTGATTCAAATATGTCCAGGAATCAAATCCCTCCGGCACCTCAAAATGCGGCAGTTTGGTCACGCCGAATTCAATTTCCACATTACAGCGCTCAGCAATCTTGTGAGTATTTTCTAACGCCTCCAATGCGTATGGGAAGAGCGCCTTCATCTCTTCCTCGCTCTTTAAATAGAACTGGCCGCCCTCATAGCGCATGCGGTCCTCATCCTGCACCTTTTTACCGGTCTGAATGCATAACAGTACATCATGTGCCTCGGCATCTTCTGCGAAGGTATAATGCACATCATTCGTTGCCACCAAATCAATTTGCAAATCCTCATGCATACGCAGCAATAGCTGATTCACCAGTCTCTGCTCTGGAATGCCATGGTCCTGTAACTCCAGGAAATAATTGCCTTTGCCGAAAATTTCCTGATAGCGCAATGCAGCCTGGCAGGCCTCCTCATACAAATTGCGGGACAGTAATTTCTGCACCTCACCTGCAAGGCAGGCAGAAAGGCATATAATTCCCTCATGATATTTTTCCAGAACCTCATAATCGACACGAGGCTTATAATAAAAGCCCTCCACAAAGCCTGCAGAGACAATTTTCATCAAATTTGCGTAGCCCTCATTCGTCTCTGCCAAAAGAATCAGGTGGTAATATCTATCCTCACTCACACCGATTTCCTTGTCAAAGCGGGAGCCCGGTGCTACATATACCTCGCAACCCAGAATGGGCTTAATGCTGATTTTTCGGGCAGCACGATAAAAGTCAATCACACCATACATATTTCCATGGTCGGTGATTGCCAGGCTGTCCTGACCCAATTCCTTCGCTCTTTGGGTAATCTCTCCAATTTTACTGGAGCCATCCAAAAGACTGAATTGTGTATGTACATGTAAGTGAGTAAAAGCCATCAAAATCCTCCTCGCGCAGGCTCAAAAGAGCGGGCACACCTATAAAGACATCATATCATTCTTCAAACATGAGTTCTATCCTTTTCTATGAAAAAACAAAAATAAACCATGAGAAAAGAGCCATCGCAAAAGCGACGGCTCTTTTCTTACCCACATTAAACACCCTATACATTATAAGTTTTAATTCGCACTCAGATACTTCTCGATTTCAGCAACTGCAGCTTCTTCATCGCTTCCGTTTGCGGTTACTGTAACGATTTCACCTTCATCCAGACCGAGAGTCATCATTCCCATAATACTCTTTGCATTCACTTTCTTAGAGCCAACTTCCACATAGATGGAGCTGTCGAACTGGCTGGCAACCTGTACAAATACTGCTACAGGACGTGCTTCTAAGCCATTAGGAATCTGAATCTTCATCTCTTTCGTGATCATATCGTAAGTCCTCCTTAAAAATTTCGAACAGTTTCAATCGTTTGCTATTATACCGAGTGTTTTTGATTTTGTCATCCACCAAAAACACTTATTTTGATGATTTTATGCGTAAATCCTCGGCAAATTCACTAATCTTACGCAATCTATGGTTCACTCCGCTCTTTCCAACGGGTGGATCCAGAAGCTCACCGAGCTCCTTCAAAGGCATATCCGGGTTCTCCAATCGTGCCAGCGCGATTTCTCGCAAGCCCTCCTTCAAAGCATTTAGCCCAACGGTTTCCTGAATAAAACGAATGTCCTGTGACTGCTTCACGCCAGCCACCGCAGCCTTCTCGCTGTTGGCGGTTTCGCAGTTAACCTGGCGATTAATGGAATTCCGCATTTCCTTCAAAATACGAACATTTTCCAAATCCATCAGGGACTTGTGCGCGCCCATAACATTCAGCATATCTACAATCTGTGTACCTTCCTTGAGATATACCACAAAATTTCTTCTTCGTTCCACAATGTGCGCGTCCAAATCGAACGGTCGCATTGCCTCAACAATTTGTTCCGCCTTATGCATGCTTCCGGTCACGATTTCCAGGTGATAGGATTTCTCCGGGTCGGAGATAGAACCACCGGTATAAAATGCACCGCGCAAATAGGCACGCTTGCAGCAGGAATTAGCAATTCCGGTTGTGGACACCAAAGAGAGATCTTCATTAACATATCCCTGCGGGTCCATTAGCTTTGTCGCCTGCAGAATCTTCGTTGCAATCAATGGATCGGCAATCGATAGCACATGATGATGCTCCGTCTGCAGGATATCGGCTTCATACGAAAACGCTTTGCGAATCAGGCCCTGCGCCTTCGTCACAACGCTAAGGTTATCGGTTGAAATACGCAACGTACAGGTACCATCCTCACCGGCTTTAATTCGCCCGGTCATGGACAATAATGCTGCAAGTTCTGCCAGTTCGCAGTGTCTTGCCTTTCCGGTAACCTCCACAAGTTCTTCCTTCACATCTGAAGAAAAAGACATGGTGTTTGCCTCCTATAAGTTACTGTTTGGTCTTTTCATCCAGGCGAATGTCTCTATGGTCAATCTTCAAACCATAATTTCCACCCTTCAGGCGGTCATACAAACCACTGGCCAATGTTACGGAGCGATGCTGTCCACCCGTACAGCCAATGCCAATGACCAAACGATTCTTTCCTTCCAAAATATAATTTGGAATCAAAAACTGAATCAAATCTGTCAGCTTGTCCAAAAACTGGACGGACTGTGGATGGCTCATCACAAAGTCTCTGACCTCAGCATCCAACCCAGTTTTCTTTTTCAGTTCTTCAATATAATAAGGATTCGGTAAAAATCTGACATCAAAAATCAGGTCCGCATCCTCCGGAATACCATACTTAAAGCCAAAGGAAAGAATGGTTACAACCAGGCTGTCGAATTCCTCGTCCTCGACAAAAATCTTCTCCAGTTCCTGCTTCAGTTCTCTGGTTAGAAGCGTGCTGGTATCCAAAATATAATCCGCACGGTCCTTTAAGAAGGCAATTTCCTCGCGTTCCTTCTTAATTCCCTCCATAATACGATTTTCACCGGCCAATGGATGATTGCGTCGGGTTTCCTTATAACGCTTTACCAGTACATCGTCCTCTGCTTCCAGAAACAGAATTTCAAAATCATAAGAAAGACGGTCCATCGTGTCCAAAACCTGCGCCAGATCGCCAAAATCATCTCCGCTTCGAACGTCCACACCGAGGGCAATATTCTTAACATCCTTTCCGCCCACCGCCAGTTCTAAAAACTTTAATAGCAATGGTACGGGAAGATTATCAACACAATAATAGCCAGCATCTTCCAAGACTTTCAACGCTGTTCTTTTTCCGGCACCGGACATTCCGGTTACAATTACCGTACGCATAAAATTACCCTTTCCTCTTGATTCTCACCAAAAATCATTATTACTTCACAAAATAAAATACGTCAACCAATTCGTGGCTAATTTCCTAGAAATTTCCAAGCATTTTGACTTCCGGCTCCAGACATACACCACTATGTGCTTTTACCGTCTCCTGCACCAGACAAATGGTTTCATAAACATCCTTTGCCGTTGCATTGCCACGATTGATAACAAACCCTGCATGCTTTTCGGAAACACAGGCATCGCCAACGCCCTTTCCCTTCAGGCCCGCCCCCTCAATCAATGCGCCCGCGAAATAACCCATCGGACGTTTAAAGGTTGAACCCGCTGACGGGAACTCCAAAGGCTGCTTTTCTCGCCGCTTCGCAGCCAATTCTTCCATGCACGCAGAAATTTCTGAAGCATCACCCTTTGCTAATTTGATGGTAGCCGAAACCACGATTTCCTGATTGCGTTCAAACGCGCTGGAACGATAAGCAAGCTCCATCTCATTGACTGAATATGTACGAAGCTCGCCTTTCTCGGTAAGTGCGGTTGCTGTGCATAAAACATCCTTCATTTCTCCGCCATAAGCGCCCGCATTCATCATACACGCGCCGCCAATGGTTCCTGGGATTCCCCCTGCAAACTCAAAGCCGGTCAAACCATGCTCCTTTGCAACCCAGGCAATTGCCGCAAGACTTGCTCCTGCCTCCGCCGTGATGGTATCTCCCTCAACGGTGATTTGCGACATATCCTTGCCAATGCAAATAATCAGCCCGTCATAGCCCTCGTCCGAGACCAGCAGATTACTGCCATTCCCAACAATGGCATAGGAAATCCCCTGCTCTTTTGCAAAGCGTATGCAGGCAGCAACCTCTGCCGCCGAAGCCGCTCTCACAAAGAATCGGGCAGGCCCACCAACGCGCATTGTGGTGTGGGCGGACATTGGTTCATTCTGTAGCACACGACTTGCATCTGTTAAGCTACATAATATTTCATAAGTGCTCATATATTCATTACCTAAATTCAAAATTACAAAACAAGCTTAGCTGCACCGTAAATACCTGCAGAATTACCCAGAGTAGCCAGGCGAACGGTTGTATGCTTACTTGGATTGAAGGCCTTTTCGGTGTAATGCTTCTGAATGATATTAATCAGATATTCGCCAGCCTTGGATACACCACCGCCCACGATAAATACATCAGGATCTACAACACCCGCAACGTGTGCCAAAGCGATACCAAGATATTCGCCCAAACGTTCAGCTGTCTTTACCGCGATTGGATCGCCAGCCTTTGCAGCATCAAACACATCCTTACAGGTGAAATCAGGAATGTCTCTTAAGGTACTTGGAGCATCCTCTGCATCTAAGAAACGCTTTGCTTCCTTTACAATACCGGTAGCAGAAGCAACCTGCTCTAAGCAGCCCTTCTTGCCGCAGTTACAGGTAGCAGTCTCATCATAAACAACCGGCATATGACCGATTTCGCCAGCAGCACCATTGGTTCCGGTGATAATCTTGCCATCCAAAACAACACCACCACCAACACCGGTGCCAAGGGTAATCATCACAAGGCTGTCAAAGCCCTTTCCGCCACCCTGCCACAATTCACCAAGTGCAGCAACGTTTGCATCATTACCTGCCTTAGCAGGAAGTCCTAACTTATCCTTTAAAATCTCTTCTACAGGAGTATCGCCCCAGCCAAGGTTTACACATCCTTTCACAATACCGGTGCGGGTTACAGGACCCGGAACACCGATGCCTACGCCTACGATATCGTCCTTATTTAATTCCTCGGATGCGATCTTCTCCTGAATGGAATTTGCAATATCGTCTAAAATGAAAGCACCCTTTTCTTCCTTACGGGTTGGAATTTCCCAATCGCATAAGAGGCTGCCCTCAACTGTAAATAAACCCATCTTCACGGTGGTTCCACCAAGGTCCACACCAAAACACAACTTGCCCATCTTTAATCTCCTTTTTTGAATGATTCTATCTTAATCCGTGCTTATTTGCCGCGGATGCTATTTTGTACACGATTATATAATTCCTGAGCAGCATTATAGCCCATCTTCTTGGTTCGCCAGTTAACGGCTGCGGACTCTACAATGACTGCCAGATTTCGGCCCGGACGAATCGGAAGATTATGACATACCACGCGGTTACCAAGAATTTCCGTATATTCCTCTTCAAGGCCCAATCGGTCATATTCCTTTTCCTTATCCCAATCCTCGAGATGAATTACCATATCGATATTGGCCGTTTCCATAACACTTTCTACACCGAACAGGGTCTTCACATCGATGATACCGATTCCACGAAGTTCAATGAAATGTCTGGTGATTTCCGGTGCGGTTCCGACTAAGGATGCATCGCTCACCTTATGGATTTCTACAACATCATCCGTTACCAGACGATGGCCTCTCTTAATTAATTCCAACGCTGCCTCAGACTTACCGATACCACTCTCACCAGTAATCAAAACACCTTCGCCGTATACATCGACCAAAACGCCATGAATGCTGATGGTTGGTGCCAATTCAACCTTCATCCAACGAATAATTTCCGCTTCAAAGGAAGAGGTCGGATGTGATGTCTGTAACAACGGAATCTGATATTCCCTTGCAGAATCAATCATTTCCTGACATGGTTCAATGCCTCGGCAATAAATAATACATGGCACATTATACGAAAGCAACTGATCAAAACGCTCTCTTCTGGTCTTTGGATCCAGCGTTGCCACATAAGCAGCTTCTACATGACCAATAATTTGTACACGTTCACTGTCGAAGTGATCAAAGAAACCGGTCAACTGCAATGCAGGACGATTGACATCCGGGGTGGTTACAAATTTATCCTCTGTAACAACGTCTGGAATCAGGACCTTCAGTTCCATCTTCTCGATAATCTTGTCAATTTTTAAAATATCTGACATGATGTACCTCCTTTTTCTATAGTATCCTATCCTTCTTTATCCTTTTGTTCTTCCGCCTGTGTTTCTTTGTGGAAGAAATCATATACTTTATGTGCAACCGCACTGTTCATGCTGTTGACTTCCATCAATTCAGAATATGAGGCCTCTTTGATGTGTTCCACATCGCCAAAATGCTTCATTAGAGCCTTTCTTCTGGCAGGGCCAACCCCTTCAATATCATCCAGAACAGAATGGATCTGCGCCTTACTTCGAAGGTCTCTATGGAAGGTGATAGCAAATCGATGCGCTTCATCCTGGATGCGTGTAATCAGCTTAAACGCTTCACTTCTGTGGTCGATGGGTATCTCCTGCTCGTTATACCAAAGCGCATTGGTACGATGGTTATCGTCCTTCACCATACCGCAGATGGGAATGGATAGCCCTAGTTCCTCCACAACGGATAATGCCACATGCACCTGTCCCTTGCCACCATCCATCAGAATCAAATCCGGCATGGCGCCGAACCCCTCTTCCTCATGCGTCAGTCGTCTGGTCAGGACCTCACGCATGGATGCGTAATCATCCGGTCCCACCACACTCTTAATGCGAAACTTTCGATAATCATTATTTCTGGCCCGGCCATCCTTAAAAACGACCATGGAGCCAACGCTTAGCACACCGCTGATATTGGAGATATCAAATGCCTCCATACGATGAATCCCCGAAAGACCCATCAGATTTTCCAGTTCGTGCACCGCACCGATGGTGCGTGCCTCTTCCCGTAAAATCTTATCCTTATCCTGCGCCAGAACCATCTCTGCATTCTTTTGCGCCAGTTCAACAAATCGTTCCTTCTGTCCGCGCTGTGGGGTCTCACAATGGACCATGTGTCCGCGTCGGTCTGAGAGCCAGGTTAAAATCAGTTCCTGCTCACGAAGCGGCTCCTGCAGCATAATCGTCGGCGGAATATACGGAGAATCCGCATAATATTGCTTAACAAAATCCGTTACCACATCAGCGCGAGTTTCATCGCCGGTTAATCGCATATGAAAATGTTCGCGGCCAATCAGTTTACCCCCTCGAATGAAGAAGACCTGCACCACGCAGTCCGTCTCATCCATTGCCGCAGCAATGATATCCTTATCCGCAAAATCACTATTGGTAATCTTCTGCTTCTGAGATACGAATTTTACGCTTTCCAGCATGTCACGGTAGTTTGCCGCCTGCTCAAATTCCAGATTTTCGGAGGCCTCTAGCATCAGTGCTTCCAGCTGCTTGGTAATGCCATTGTAACGACCTTCCAAAAAGTCAATGGCCTGATCTATTTGCGCCCGATATTCATCTTTGGAAATGCAGCCCTGACAGGCACCGGAGCATTTGCCAATGTGATAATTCAGGCAAGCGCGTTCCTTTCCAATATCCCTTGGCAGCACACGATTACAGGTTCGAAATTTATAGGTTTTATTCAAAAGATCAATGGTGTCATTCACCGCCTTGTGACTGGTGAATGGTCCAAAGTAACGATTCTTATCCTTCTTCATTTGGCGCGTTGACATCACACGCGGAAAGGCATCCTGCGTCGTTACCACAATAAACGGATACGTTTTATCATCCTTTAACATGGTATTGTAACGCGGCTTGTGTAGCTTAATCAGGTTGTTTTCTAACACCAGCGCCTCTAGTTCCGAGTCCGTAATAATATATTCAAAGCGCTTCACATGGCTGACCATTTGGCGAATCTTTGCCGTATGATTTCTGGAGCTTTGGAAATATTGGCGCACGCGATTTTTCAAAATCACAGCCTTGCCGACATAGATAATATCGTCCGCTGCATCATGCATTAAATAAACGCCGGGCTTCTCCGGAAGTTTTTTCAGTTCTTCTTCAATATTGAAAAATCCGTCGTACATAGTTCACCGAAAATAGCGCGAAAGCCCCCAAGCTTTTTAACGCGTGGGAGCTGATCGTACTGATATTTTTACTGATTATCAGGAGTCTGTCCGGATAAATCCAAGGTAACTCCATCCATTTCATGATGCAAGGCTTCTGCAAAAGACTCTGTGCCGGAAGTCGTAGCATCTGCTTCTTCTGCACCAGCTTCTGCCTTTATGCCACGAACCTCATTGATAATATCCATGAATTCCTTACCGGTAATAGACTCCTTCTCCAAAAGGTATTCGGAAACCTTATCCAGACAAGGCAGGTTTTCAGAAAGAAGGTTCTTTGCCTTCTCATAATAAGTCTTTAACATGGACATTACTTCTTCGTCCAGCATAGCCGCCGTTGCATCGGAGCAATTTAAAGATGCATGTCCGTCCAGGTACTGACTTTCGATGGTTTCTAAGCCCATCAGACCAAAGCGTTCAGACATACCGTACTGGCTCACCATGGTGCGGGCAAGCTTGGTAGCTCGCTCAATATCATTAGATGCACCGGTAGTAACGGTCTTAAATACAATTTCCTCCGCAGCACGTCCACCGAGCAAGGTAACAATCTTGGCCTCGAGTTCGTCCTTGGTTAAGAGATACTTCTCTTCTTCCGGAACCTGCATGGTATATCCTAAAGAACCCATGGTTCTTGGAACAATCGTAATCTTCTGTACCGGCTCGGCATCCTTCATCAATGCAGTCACCAGTGCATGACCAACCTCGTGGTAAGCCACCATCTTCTTTTCCTGATCGCCAAGGATACGGTCTTTCTTTTCCTTACCGGCAATAACCACTTCAACGGATTCAAAAAGATCCTTCTGAGAAACAGCATGACGACCATTCTTAACAGCATTAATCGCAGCTTCATTAATAATATTAGCTAAATCCGAACCAACTGCACCAGCCGTTGCCAATGCAATTGCATCCAAGTCCACACTATCATCCATACGGACATCCTTGGAATGAACCTTCAGGGTATCCACACGACCCTTCAAATCCGGCTTATCTACAATGATACGACGGTCAAAACGGCCCGGACGAAGAAGTGCTTTATCCAACACCTCCGGACGATTGGTCGCTGCCAGAATGATTACCGCCTTGGAGGAATCAAAACCATCCATTTCGGCAAGCAACGCATTCAGGGTCTGCTCACGCTCGTCATTGCCACCGCCAAAGCGGGAATCACGGCTCTTACCAATGGCATCAATCTCATCAATAAATACGATACATGGTGAGGACTGCTGCGCCTGCTTAAACAAATCACGTACACGGGATGCACCCACACCGACAAACATTTCTACAAAATCGGAACCGGACAGGGAGAAGAACGGAACACCCGCCTCGCCCGCAACGGCCTTTGCAAGTAAAGTTTTACCAGTACCCGGAGGGCCTACTAAGAGGGCACCCTTAGGAAGCTTGGCACCGATATCGGTATATCTTCCCGGATTATGCAAGAAATCTACGATTTCACGAATGGATTCCTTAGCCTCTTCCTGGCCAGCCACATCCCCAAAGCCAACGCCGGTCTTCTGCTCCATGTACACCTTGGCATTGCTCTTGCCCACGCCGAACACGCCGCCATTGCCACCGCCCATACGGCGGAACATA
>JAZUHV010000213.1:0-7531 GCA_045641925.1 Butyrivibrio sp. | reverse complement strand
TATCCAAAGAAATTTGAAGAAAAATACAAGGAGCATAATGCAGAAAAGTATGCGGATACCATTGCGCATGTGATTGAAAAGGGCTCCACACCGGCGGGAATGCATATTTCGATTATGGTGCAGGAAATTCTGGATTTTTTGCAGATTAAGCCGGGGCAGCAGGGATTGGATGCGACCTTAGGATATGGCGGACATACCCGTGCGATGCTGGATTGCCTGCAGGGGAAGGGGCATATCTATGGACTGGATGTGGATCCGATAGAATCCGAAAAGACACTCACACGTCTTCGAAAGGCTGGCTATGGCGAGGATGTATTTGACCGGATACTCATCAATTTTGCCAATATTGACGAGGTGGCCGCTGCACATGGAAAATTTGATTTCGTGTTGGCGGATTTAGGAGTATCGTCCATGCAGATTGATAATCCGGAAAGAGGCTTTTCTTATAAGCTTGATGGACCGTTGGATCTTCGTCTGGACCCAACTAAGGGAGAATCTGCTGCGGAACGCCTGCAACGGATTGATCGTGAAGAATTTGAGGCAATGCTCATTGAAAATTCTGATGAGGTTTATGCAGACCGCATTGCAAAGGCAGTATTTGCAAAACTGAAAAAGGGCATAAAAATTGATACGACAACAGCGCTTAGAGAGACGATTGCGCAGGCACTTGAGAATGTGCCGGGAATCCCTGCCAATGAGCGAAAGGACATTATCAAAAAATCCTGCATGCGAACCTTTCAGGCGCTACGCATTGATGTGAATTCAGAATTTGAGGTGCTTTACAGCTTCTTAGACAAGTTGCCGAACATTTTAAATCCAGGTGGACGTGTGGCAATTCTGACCTTCCATTCCGGGGAGGACAGGCTGGTGAAACAGTCCTTTAAACAATTGGCAAAACAGGGCATATACAGTGAAGTGGCAGAGGAGGTTATTCGCCCGAGTGCCGAAGAGTGCCGACGAAACCCGCGTGCCCATTCAACCAAGATGCGTTGGGCAATAAAAAAGTAAATCCTGGAGATTTGCGACAATAAATGATACAGACCTCGGGGGACTATATGGACAGCTTTAATGAGATTTTAGGGAAAATCGATGATGCCGTTTGGGGCATTCCATTGATTGTATTGATTCTGGTAACTGGTTTATTTTTAACAATTCGTGCAAGGGGTGTGCAGTTCCACAAGCTCGGACATGGCTTACGCATGATGTTTCATAAGGAGGCGGATGCCAAGGCGGGCGAAGTCAGCAGCTTTGCCGCATTATGTACTGCACTTTCAGCAACAATTGGTACGGGCAATATCGTGGGTGTGGCAACGGCCATTTGCACTGGCGGACCGGGCGCTTTGTTCTGGATGTGGATTGCAGCACTGGTGGGCATGGCGACCAAGTATGCGGAGTGTTTGCTGGCGGTAAAATATCGTCATGTGGCAGAGGATGGACATATCATCGGTGGACCGTTTTACTACATTGAGGATGGTCTTGGGAAGAAGTGGAAGTTCTTAGCTGTAATCTTTGCAATTTTTGGCGTGGGTGCCGGACTGCTTGGAATTGGAACCATCACGCAGGTGAATGGTATTACCAATGCAGTGCGTAATTTCTTTGACCCACAGACTGCCTGGAGTGTGCAGATTTTCGGACAGACGTATTCCTGGACAACCGTGATTGCAACGGTATTGGTTACGGCGAGCGTGGCTTTGGTTATTATTGGCGGTATCCAGAGAATTTCTAAAGTCGCACAGGTTGTTGTACCATTTATGGCAATCATTTATGTATTATTTGCTGTGATTATTATCGGCATGAACATTACAAAAATTCCGGCTGCAATGGCGACCATCATTCAAAGTGCTTTTGGTGTTCGCGCGGTTGCGGGTGGAACCTTTGGCGCAATGCTCCTCGCGATGCAAAAAGGTATTTCGCGAGGTATCTTCTCAAATGAGGCAGGTCTTGGAAGCGCACCGATTGCTGCGGCAACTTCATCGACTTCCTCTCCGGCAAAGCAGGGACTGGTGTCCATGTTAGGAACCTTCTTTGACACCATTGTGATTTGTACGATGACTGGCCTTTGTATCGTGCTGACCGGTGCGCATCAGGTGGCTGGATTAGAGGGTGTGGAAGTGACCACAAAGGCCTTTCAGTTAGGTCTTCCGTTCCCGGACGAGGTATGCAGTTTTATTCTGATGATCTGTCTGGTATTCTTTGCTTTTACCACCATTTTAGGCTGGGATTATTATTCCGAACGCTGTCTGGAATATTTGGCAGGTGGAAAAAAGAAGGTTGTACTGGTATATAGAATCATTTACATTTTGGCTGTATTTATTGGTCCGTTTATGACTGTTTCTGCTGTTTGGACCATAGCCAATATTATGAACGGGTTGATGGCGATTCCGAATCTGATTGCTCTGCTGGCCTTGAGTGGAGTTGTGGTAGCGGAAACCAAGATTTATATTGATACATTAAAGAAAAAATAAACAATTCGCGGAGGGGCATTATGATTACTACACCATGCGATTTGCAGGCATTACCATGCGTAAAACAACTACTGGAATTTTTGAATTCAATCGAAGGAAAACATATTCTGACCGGACAGCATACGCAGTCTGTCCCGATGGAAGAGGCGGAACATATTTATGCAGTTACAGGAAAATATCCGGCAGTGTGCGGATTCGAACTGCTTGGCTATTCTCCGAACATCTGTAGGGAGACCGCCAGTGAGGAGTGCCTGAAGGAGGTTGATGATGCTTATGGAACCGTGGAATGCGCACTTGAATGGGCGCGAAAGGGTGGCATTGTAACTTACACCTGGCACTGGTTCTCTCCACTTGGCGGGAAGGATAAGTCATTCTTTAGCGTGAATACGGACTTTGATGCAGAGAAGGCGTTAGAGACTGGCACAGAAGAGAATTTGGCCATGATTCATGATTTGGATGTGATGGCGGAAATTCTCCGTCGCTTCCAGAATGAAAACATTCCAATTCTTTGGAGACCATTCCATGAAGCCGAGGGAAGCTGGTTCTGGTGGGGCGCTAAAGGTGTTCGGATTGCCGCGAAACTGTTCCGCTTTATGTTCCACTATTTTACGAAGGAGAAGAATATACATAACCTGGTATGGGTATGGAATTCTCCAAAGCCGGAGGGCTATGTGGGCGATGAATATTGTGACATTGTTACCCGGGATTTATATCCGGAAGTCCACAATCATACGGATTTGGCGAAGGAATATGAGGAGTTGCATCGTGTGACAGATGCGAATAAGGGGATGGCGGTTGCAGAATTAGGAGTCATTCCAAGTGCTAAGGCTTTGGAGCAAAGCCGCATTCCGTGGCTTTGGTATATGACCTGGAGCCATGAGTTCTGCCTGACAGAGAACTTTACAACGAATGAAGCATTAAAGGAGATGTATCATTCTTCATATGCATTGACATTAGAGGATGTTAAAAAGACGTTACAATAATAAAAAACCGAGGTGACAGGGATGAACTGCTACCTCGGCTTTTTTTACTTAAAATGAATTATTTGATGGCAATGGTTTCAATTTCACAAAGAACACCCTTTGGAATATCCTTTACAGCAACACAGCTTCTTGCTGGCTTGGAGGTGAAATACTTAGCATATACTTCATTGAAAGCAGCGAAGTCGTTGATATCTGCTAAGAAGCAGGTCGTCTTAATGACCTTGGAAGCATCGGAGCCAGCAGCCTCAATGATGGCAATGGCATTCTTACAGCTTTGTTCTGCCTGAGCTGCGATTCCTTCCGGAATCAGACCGGTTGCAGGATCTACAGGAATTTGACCGGATGCAAAAATAAAGCCGTTCGCTTCATAGGCCTGAGAGTATGGTCCGATTGCTGCTGGAGCATTTTTTGTGGAAATAATATTCATGATTGAATTCCTCCTAATTACGATTTTTGATGATTTTATTATAGCGCATTTGCGCGTTCTAGGCTATAATAAAATAGACTATGAGTATCCTTAAGGAGGGTATGGCTTGATGAGCATTTTATCCGAAAATCAGTTAGACTGGAAGGAATATGAAAACCTTGCCGTGCAGATGGCTGCAGAGGGAAGTGTCCTTCTTTCTAATCAAAATCATATATTGCCTTTGGCACCGAATACGAAGGTTTCCGTATTTGGAAGAATCCAGGAAAGCTATTATAAAAGTGGTACCGGTTCCGGTGGTATGGTCAATGTTTCTAAAGTGTATACCATCTTAGAAGGTATCCGCGAAACCGAAACACTAACCTTAAATGAAGAACTGGTAAAGGTTTATGAGGCGTGGTCTTTGGAACATCCACTCGATGAAGGCGCTGGCTGGGGCAATGAGCCTTGGAGCCAGGAAGAAATGCCTGTGACAGAGGAAATGGTGTCTGAGGCTGCAAAGAATTCCGATGTGGCAATTGTCGTTATCGGCCGTACCGCGGGGGAGGACCGAGACGCTTCTAATACGGCAGGTTCCTACTGCTTATCCGAAATTGAGGCAGATTTACTTCGCAAAGTTCGTGCGGGTTTTGAACGCATGATTATTTTATTAAATGTTGGCGGCATCATTGATATGACCGTGATAGAAGAAGTGAAGGCGGATGCGGTTTTGTATATTTGGCAGGGCGGCATGATGGGCGGCCTTTCAGCCGGTAAGGTTTTAAGCGGCGCGATTGCACCGAGCGGACATCTGCCGGATACCATTGCCTACCAAATTGAAGATTATCCGTCCACTCCATATTTTGGAGATCCGGTAAAAACCACCTATCAGGAAGATATTTACGTGGGTTATCGCTATTTCACCGCATTTGCACCGGAAAAAGTTTTATATCCATTTGGTTACGGTCTGACCTATACGGATTTTGAGATAAAAACAGGGGAATTTAACTGGGATGGCGTGACAGCGAATCTGATAGTGGATGTTACCAATGTCGGAACGAGAGCGGGTCGCTCGGTCGTGCAGGTTTATGCAGCCTGTCCGCAGGGCAAACTGGGAAAGCCGGGCCGTGTTCTGGTGGCTTATCAGAAGACCAGTAATCTTGAACCAAACGAAACCGTTTCGCTAGCTTTTCAGATTGATCGCGAGTGCTTGGCATCCTATGATGACAGCGGCGTGAGCGGATATAGAAGTGCATACGTGTTGGAAGCAGGCGCTTATGAGCTGCTTGTAGGTGAAAATAGCCGTGATGTATGCAAGGCAGGGGCGTTTAATTTGGATTCCACTCAGGTGGTATGTCAGCTGGAGGAAGCACTAGCACCAATTGAATCCTTTGAAAGAATGCATGCCAAGGAGATGGAAGACGGTTCTTTGCAGATTGGCTTTGAACCGGTTGCAACGGCGACGGTGGATATGCAGAAACGCTGCATGGAACGTGCGCCAAAGGAAATTGCACAAACTGAGGATTTGGGCATCAAGCTTGCAGATGTTATGGATAAAAAAGCCACGATGGATGCATTTGTGGCACAGATGACGGATGACGATCTGGTGTGTATTGTACGCGGCGAAGGTATGGGTAGTTCCTTGGTTACACCGGGAACGGCCTCTGCATTTGGTGGAGTCAGCCCGCATTTGAAGGAATTGGGAATTCCTGCGGTATGCTGTGATGATGGTCCGTCCGGAATGCGTTTGGACTGCGGTACGAAGGCTTTCAGTTTACCAAACGGAACCCTGATTGCCAGCACTTTTGATGATGCCCTGACGGAGCAATTGTTCGCTTGTCTGGGAAAAGAAATGACGGGCAATCGTGTAGATGCTCTTTTGGGCCCTGGCATGAATATCCACCGTCATCCTTTGAATGGACGTAATTTTGAATATTTCAGCGAAGATCCACTTTTGACCGGAAAAATGGCTGCGGCTCAGCTACGAGGCCTGCATCGACATGGTGCGACTGGTGTAATCAAGCATTTCGCCGGCAATAATCAGGAGTTTCATAGACGAACTCTGCAGAGTGTGATTTCTGAGCGTGCCCTGAGAGAAATATATTTGAAGGGCTTCGAAATTGCGGTAAAGGAAGGTGGCGCCGATGCAGTGATGACGACTTATGGCGCTGTTAATGGCCTGTGGACCGCGGGTTGTTATGACTTAACGACAACCATTCTGCGTAAGGAATGGGGCTTTACCGGTGTGGTTATGACCGACTGGTGGGCGGCAATTAATGAGCCCGGTGTGGCTCCGAATGGTACGAACTTTGCCGCTATGGTCCGTGCGCAGAATGATATGTATATGGTTTGCCAGGATGGTGCGAAAAATTTGCATGGAGATAATACACTTGAGAGCTTAGAGAAAGGTACCCTCCTTCGTTCTCAGCTGCAGCAGTGTGCAAAGAATATTTGTGCGTTTGCCATTCATACAGAGGCGATGAAGCGTTTGCTTGGCAGACCGACACAAATCGAAATTCTGAATCGTCCGAAGGATGAAGAGGAATTTGATATGAGTAGTGTCGAGTATAAAGCGCTTGGCACTTACTATGAAGAGGATTTGTCCGACAGAACCTGGAAGAAGGGCATGAGCTTACTGATGGCCTTTGATGTGGAACGAATCGGTGTGTATGAAATTGCGATAACGGCCAGCTGTGAACTGAATGAACTGGCTCAGATTCCGGTTTCGCTATTCCATACAGGTATTCATTTGGGAACCATCACTTTCAATGGTACGCAGGGTAAGGATGTAACTGTGAAACGTACCCTCCTGGCCCCTAGTCGATTCTCATTGAACCGACTGGTCATTGGTGGAAATGGATTGCAGTTGAAGAAGGTTTCCATGACCTATATTCGTGACATAACGGACGAAGATTTTGGAAGATAGGATTTAGGATTAACTTAAATTTCTCGTGTGTTGGGGAGGACAACGATGAAGTTATTGGATTTGCAGCCGAATACACCCGTCATAATAGAAGTGGATATCGGGAACAATGTATATACGATGGAGACGAAGGTCGCGTCTGTGGATTATGACATTCTTTTGCTTTTACCAATTTATAGTAAGGAACAGCTATTGGATTTTTCAATGGGCATCTTTGGTGAGGCAACGTTTAATTTGTATGCGGTAACGAACAATGGTGCAACACGTTTGCAGTGGAAGAATGTTACTGTGGAAATGTACCGACGCAAGAATGTGCCATTTTATAAGGTGAGCGTGAGCGCTTTTAATTCCATTGCGAAAAACGCGAACCGCCGCGGCAATAACCGCTTCCCGGTTTTGGCAAAGTGTAACTGCTGTATCGTAGAAACCGGAGCAGTTTTTCCTGCAGAAATGGCAGATATTTCGGTATCTGGAATTGCCTTTTTGCTGCGTGCACAGCTTCCGCTTAATCGTGTATATCTGGACATCGAATATGATGATGTCACGGGTGGTGTGCCGTTCCATATTCACGTGCAGGCACAGTGCATCCGTATAATGCAAAAGGGCGACAAATATATCTATGGCTGCGAGCTGAAGGTTACCGGCAAGGAATTGCTGATTTATCTCTCAAACAAGCAGGAGGATTTGAATCGTGCACCGATTACTGGTGGCGAAGTCGAGGCCAATCTTTCCGAGGAGGAAGCATTGCGTAAAGCTT
>JAZUHV010000212.1:0-6641 GCA_045641925.1 Butyrivibrio sp. | reverse complement strand
AAGCGTCAGTCTTGCAAAAGAATCCAGCTGTAATGGATTCATCTTCTTACAATTGTCCGCTAAAGCCATAAGTACCTTACGCTGACGCTCCGTACGCTCATAGTCCGCATTGCCAACATAACGAATTCTTGCATAAGCAACTGCCTGCATACCAGTTAAATGTACATCACCGGATTCCTGCAAATAATATGCTTCCGGATTTGGAATCTGTGGAATGGATTCCCAGCACATCCAGTAGATATAGGTGTAATTTAATACCTTCATCTCTGCATCAGAAACATTCATATCAATACCGCCTGCGGCATCGATAATTTCAATCAAATCGTTGATATTTACGCGTACAAACTTATCAATTTTCACCTTAAAATTGCCTTCTAGTGTGTCCATCAACAAGCCCGCATCACCCAAAGCATGGGAGAAGTTGATACGATTGAAGGTTGGGGTACTTGCCGGAATATAAACAAAGGTATCACGCATAAAGCTGGTTAAATAAATTTTCTTTGTCTTTTCATTAATGGAAATCAGAATATTGGTATCTGCATTTCCCGGATAATCTCCCACTTCAGCAGGACGTAAATCCGTACCAATCAAAAGAATATTTTTAACGTAGTCTGCTTCAATTGCCTCGCCACTTTCAAAAAAGCTTTTGGCATCATTCGTTGCAACAGCCCAGTTCTTCTTAATTTCCTCTAAATCCAATTCGCTATAGGTTGTCTGCTCTTCCGTTGTTTCAGACAATTCAGGATCACGGTCTTCCGTTGATGGGATGGTATACTCATGACCAGAATAATCACTTTCCTGCTTTTTATCCAGATTGCCAAGCAGGCCCTTATAATAAATTACAATTCCTACCAGTGCACAAGCTACAATTAATACAACAATCAGAATAATCAAAACCACAGAAACACTGGAAGGCTTTCTCTTTTTCTTCTTAGCTTTTTCACTTGGCTTCGTTGAAGGCACAGAGGTGGTACGTTTTTTACGGACCGGTCTGTCCTCTTCATATTCTTCAAATTTAGATTCCTTAGTATCCGCATTGGCAGCCTTCGGTGTTTTCTTTGTATTCACATCGATTGTCTGCAATTCCGGCTCATCATTATTATAATATCCCATAACCACCCCTCATTCTCTTTCCCATATATTCAATATAACATAACCCCATTCCAATTTCAATTGTACAGCAAAAACGTAATGAAAACGTAATCACATTCACAATTATGTAACATTATACGCTCTCACTATTTTTTCGTCTAAGAATGTCAAAGTTCTCCAGCGCTACGCCTAAATCCACAAATATCTTTTGCTGTGGATGTGGGCAGCTTTCCATCGGTTCATTCTTATCATTCCAGATTCCACGTACCGTTGCAATCAAATTGGTTCCATCCGGGCGCATCACCTCAATCTCTTCGCCTACGGAAAATTTGTTACGCTGCTCCAAAGTATAGCGTCCATCTTCCTTCGCAATAATACCCAGGTAGGTATACTCCGTCACATAGGTATTGGAATCGTAAATCTGTGTATTTTCATCCGGTTTTCCATAGAAAAAGCCTGTCGTATACTGTCTATAGGTACACTTTGCAATCTCTTCACGATAAAACGGCAGTCTGGATTCATAATAAGCAGGATCCTTCAGATAATCGTCAATTGCCATACGATAGGTTCTGGCAACTGTCGCTACATAAAGAGCCGTCTTCATGCGCCCCTCTACCTTAAAGCTGTCAATTCCAGAATCCACCAAATCAGGAATATGTTCAATCATGCACAAATCCTTGGAATTGAAAATATAGGTCCCGCGTTCGTTTTCATATACAGGATAATAATTGCCAGGTCTGCTTTCCTCCTCTATCGCATAGCCGTTCAGTTCATGCTCTGCTACGGTGCCATCCTCCATGATAGAATATTTCCAACGGCACGGATGGGTACAAGCACCACGATTGGCATCTCGTCCGGTCATAAACATAGAAAGCAGGCATCTTCCGGAATAGGAAATGCACATTGCACCATGAATAAAGGTCTCAATTTCCATCTCGTCCGGAATATTGGCACGAATTTCCTTAATTTCTCTAAGAGACAATTCTCTGGCAGTTACCACACGGCTTGCGCCAAGGCTTTTCCAAAAGTTAAAGGTTCCATAATTGGTATTATTGGCCTGTGTGCTGATATGGATATCGATATTCGGAGCCACTTCCTTTGCAATGGAAAACAATCCCGGATCCGAAATAATCATAGCATCCGGATGCACGATATCTCTTAGCTGCTCAAAGTAATGACGCGCACCGACAATATCCGCATTATGTGCCAAAATATTAGCGGTAACATATACCTTAACACCATGCTCGTGAGCAAAGCGCACGCCTTCTGCCATCTCATCGATAGTAAAATTCTTTGCCTTTGCGCGAAGTCCAAATGCCTCTCCGCCGATGTATACCGCATCAGCGCCATACATTACAGCAATTCGAAGCACCTCTAAATTATTTGCAGGAATTAATAATTCTACGTTTCTCATCATTCTCACTATTTCTTTTCTAATTTCACACTCATTGTGATTCCATCGCCAATCGGAACAATGGTTGTTTCCAGTTCCTCACTGTGTGTCACAGCATACAAATATTCACGCATTCGCTCATATATTGTGCGATTTCTACGAATCACACCATATCGTGACTGCGTAATTTCACCCTCCTGCAACACATTATCCGTAATCAGAATGCCCCCCGTTCTTAATAATCGCAAAACATCCGGGAGTATCGCAATGTATTGCGCCTTTGCAGCATCCATAAAAATCAAATCATAAGGACCCTCCAGGGTTTTAAGCACCTTTGCGGCATCGCCCTCTAAAAGCGTAATAACATCACTCTTTCCTGCACGTTCAAAATTCTTTCGTGCAATAGGAATACGCACATCATAATTTTCAATGGTTGTAATGGTTGCCGTTGGTGAAATATGCTCACTCATCAAAATGGAGGAGTATCCAACAGCCGTTCCGATTTCCAAAATGCGTTCTGGCTTTTGAATTGCCAGAATAGTTTTTAGATATGCACCCATTTCCTTTCGGATAATAGGCACCATGTCGGCTCTTGCTTCTTTTTCAATTAACATACATACAGGGCTGTCCCCCTGATCAAATGAATTGATAAAGGAAACAACCCTCTCATTTACAATATCAGACATTATTTCGTCTCCTTTGCCGCTGTGTCCGTTTCATCTTCATCAGGCTCCGGAGGTGTGGACATGATTTTCATCATTTCTGATGGTTTCATATCCGTGGACAGTTCATAGGTTCCTGCCAAAATCGGTTCAATTTTAGAGCCAGATTTATGGTCGGACAAAAACAATTGTGCCCAAAACAGCCACTTGTTATCAGCCAGGCCATTTTCTTCCATAATTTCTGCCACTTCCATGTCGGACCAGTCCTCAGGAATTTCCACTTCCACAGTCTCTGCAGGAACATCCTTCAGTTCAACCATGGAATATTCATGGAAGATGGATATGCCAAAGAAATAGGCTCTTCTGGCCAGAAGAATCGTGAATAATGTGACAATCGCCAAAATGCAGCCACGAAAACTCAGTGTTAAAATTGTACCGGCAACCTTTTTAGATTCCATACTAATCTCTCCCCTTCGGGTTTACAAAAAGTCAATATCAAAATCAATGTTTCGCATCAATTTGCGTGCAATGCTCTGAATCTTGCGAGCCAGTTCTACTTCTGCATTCAAGAACTCACTAACCAGTGCATTTTCACGCAGAGATCTGGATAGTCTGGAAATGTTCATGAACTCGTCCTGTGTCATTTTTCCATAACCGGAATTTTGCAGATAGTAATTATTACGGCGCAATTCGTTCACACGATTGTACAAATCATGGTCCTGACGAATGCGTTCAGAAGCATCTTTATAGCGTTTATATTCTTCACTGTCTCTTAACAAATCTGATAGTCTGTCCGTCAACTGATCGATTTCCTGTGTATCGACAAGCAGCATCTCGTCATCCATTAGGATACCTCCATAATGATTGGAAGAATCATCGGTGTACGCTTCATCTTCTTCCAAATATAGTCACTCAATGAGTCCTTAATAACCATTTTAATCTTGGACCAGTCGTTCACATTCTTATCCAGACAATTCATAACTGCTTCATATACTACAGTTGTGGCATCATCAATAAGCATTTCATTTTCACGAACGTAAACAAATCCGCGTGATACAATATCCGGACCGGCTAAAAGCTGATTGGTCTGTGAATCCAAAGTTAAAACAACAATAATAATACCATTCTGTGCGAGCGTCTGGCGATCACGCAGCACAATGTTGCCAACATCGCCCACACCAAGTCCGTCCACCATTAAGGAACCAGCCTTCACCTTTCCAGTCACCTTTGCAGACTCATCCGTCAGCTCCAGCACATCGCCACAGGAAAGAATAAAAGTATTTTCCTTCGGAATTCCCATCATTTGTGCCACTTCCGCATGCTTGACCAAATGACGATATTCACCATGCACAGGAACCGAATATTTCGGCTTTAGGATGGAATACATCATCTTGATTTCTTCCTCAGAAGCATGTCCGGATACATGCGTATCCTGGAAGATAACATTAGCTCCCTTTTGGGACAATTCATTAATTACCTTCGCAACAGACTTTTCATTTCCAGGAATCGGGGTCGCGCTAACAATTACACAGTCCCCAGGTTTAATCGTCACCTTTCTGTGAATGGAAGCCGCCATACGGGATAATGCTGCCATGGACTCTCCCTGACTACCGGTTGTAATAATCGTTACCTGATTATCAGAAAGCTTCAGAATTTCGCTGGTATCCACCAGTGTATTCTCCGGAATTTTAATATAGCCGAGTTCTGTCGCCACCTGCATGATATTCACCATGCTTCGACCCTCTAAGGCCACCTTTCTTCCATGGCGTACCGACGCATCAATAATCTGCTGAACGCGGTCCACATTGGACGCAAAGGTTGCTACAATAATTCGATTATTTTCATTATCATCAAAAATGGATTCAAAGGTCTTTCCGACAGTCTTTTCTGACATCGTATAACCCGGTCTCATAACATTGGTGGAATCACACAAAAGCGCCAAAACACCCTTATGTCCTATCTCACCAAGCCTCTGTAAATCAATTGGCTCACCAAAAACAGGTGTAAAGTCCACCTTAAAATCACCGGTGTGCAAAATCACGCCCGCCGGAGTATGAATCGCCAATGCTGCAGAATCTGCAATACTATGATTGGTGCGAATAAACTCCACACGGAACTTATCTAAAATAATACTCTGACCATAATTAATGGTCTTTCTCTTTGTAACATTCAAAAGATTGTGCTCACGAAACTTGGTTTCAATGATACCCATCGTCAGCTTTGTCGCATAAATCGGCTTATTAATCTCTTTAATTACATAAGGAAACGCACCAATATGGTCCTCATGACCATGGGTGACGATAAAGCCCTTCACCTTGTCGATATTATCCTTTAAAAAAGTCACATCAGGGATTACACAGTCAATTCCTAACATATCATCGTCTGGGAAAGACATACCGCAATCTACAACTATGATACTGTCCTCATACATGAAGGCAGTCATATTCATTCCGATCTGCTCCAATCCTCCTAATGGAATGATTTTCACAGAATCGCTACATTCATTCATTGTTGACAAAATAAAACCTCCATTGATTTTCCGCTCATTATTGACAAAACGGAGACCATTTCTGTGGCGTACTCAATTCTTTCGAACTCTCACGCCTACTTCCATGTCCCCTCTTCGTACCCATGGCTTGCCATGGCTTATATCGTCAGGCTGTCCAAGTAACCTTGCAAAATCAGCTCTGCTGCAATCATATCTACGTAATCCTTTCGGTGTTCTCTGCGAATACCGGCTTCCATCATTGCCTTATCGGCAGCAACGGTAGTCAATCGCTCATCCCAATAGATTACTTCCAGTCCGGTTCGACGCTCCAAGGATGCGCCAAACTCTCTTGTCAATTCCACGCGCTCGCCTTCCGTATTATTCATATTCTTAGGAAGTCCCAGCACGATACGGTCTACTTCATATTCTTTTACTAATTCTTCTATACGCGCCAGGGTTTGACGCAATTTGTTTGAATCCTTGCGACGGATAATCTCAACGCCCTGTGCCGTAATCAAAAGCGGATCAGACACCGCCACACCGCAGGTTTTGCTTCCAAAATCCAGTCCCAGAATTCTCATTACTTTAATTCCTTTGTCTCAATATAGCTCTTGAGCATTTCTTCTACCAATTCGTCGCGTTCCACTTTCATAATTAAGCTTCTAGCGCCACGATGGCTGGTGATATAGGTAGGATCTCCTGACATAATATATCCAACAATCTGGTTTACAGCATTATATCCCTTTTCATTCAATGCGGAATAAACCTCAGCAAGGATGTCTGAGACCTGTAATCCTTCGTCCTGATTCACTTTAAAAAACTGCGTATGTCCAATATCTCCCATATTTCTGCACCTTTCCATAGATATCTTTATAATAATACGAAAATCAGTTTTCGACAACACCTAAAGTCAGTTCTTTATCAAGCAGGCCGGTAATCCGGACCTTCAAAAGCTGATTTCCTTCTAACAGTTTCTTTGAATCTTCTACCGCTACACGTACATAGG
>JAZUHV010000211.1:0-5941 GCA_045641925.1 Butyrivibrio sp. | reverse complement strand
GCATAATCTTCACTGATTTTTGCACCGATTTCAGCAATTCTCTTGTCAACTTCTTCCTCGGATAACAGTACTTCTACGTGTTCCATTGCAATCTCCTTATTCTCTATAATCTACTCTGAGTATTTTCTTTGTCTGATCCGTCACCTTCACCGCTTCACTTATGCGTTTTCCGATAACCCATACAATATGGGAGCCGTCCGCCAAAACCCAGATTTGGTCCCGCATGCGATTTGGTATTTTTTCATCAATCAGGTAACGTTGCAGGGACTTTTTATGTCCCATCGCGTCCACAACAAGATAATCTCCATCCGCTCTGTGGCGCAGTTGCAAATCATTGTTTAGTTTATCATAATCAAAGAACTTCGTATAGTCATCATTTGTGATTATGAAATTCTCCTTAGGCTCCAGAATTTCATAATGTAGCCTTCCTGGTGCTTCTGGCATTTCCTCATCAGACAGTTCTTTTCTAAACAAATAAATACCATCGGACTCTTTTCTGGCAAACAGCCCTTCCAAAATTGTCTCAACACTCCCGACCTGTTTTTCAGAAAGCAGCAATCCCTTAACACGTTCTACCTGCTCCATCGTAACATCCTTCGCGTGTCCGAGTGCTGAAGCAATTGCCTCATAAATTACCCGACCAGCCATATATGGATGCAGGTTTTCCAGACCATTTAAAAGAAGACCGTTCACAGTCGGTTGCACGCACCGTGCATAGATAATTCCGGTTTGTTCCGTTAAATAAGTCTCCGCCTCCAAAACATGCTCTCCAAGTTTGGCCAGATGCTCCGTGCTTTGCTCATTGACCATATTCGTCAACAAAGGCAATACCTTCTCACGAATCGCGTTCCGTGTGTATGCGGTTTCCAGATTACTCGAGTCTGTGCAATAAGACAGTTTTTTTGCCTCACAATACTTCAGTATCTGTTGTTTGGACACCTGTAATAGCGGTCGAATAATATCCTGCTGCACAGGATGCATTCCGCAAAGGCCCTTTAGTCCGGTTCCCCTGCACAAGTGGAACAAAATAGTTTCTGCCTGATCATCCCTATGGTGTGCAACCACCAGTTTCGCCGGATGTCCCATCGAATGGCTCGCTGCAATTTTTCTAAAAGCTTCATAGCGTAGATCTCTGGCTGCTTCTTCCAAGGTTTTTTTACTCTCTTCGGCATGCTTTGGTGCATCTACATAAACGCTCTCATAGGGGATGTTTCGCGCATCACAAAAAGCTCTGCAAAAGGCTTCATCGCGGTCTGCTTCTCCCCCACGGATTCCATGATGTACATGAACCGCCAGAAGTCTTATCTGCAAAGTTTCCTCGAGTTCGTGCAATACCTGCAAAAGACAGGTACTATCTGCTCCCCCGGAAAAGCCCACAACCAAAAGGTCACCAGGCTCTGTCATATGTTGTTGTTTCATGTACTGCAAAATACTGCGCTTCATGAAAGCTCCTTTATACAAAACAGGGGCCCATGCCTATGCATGTGCCCCTTATACTTCATTTCATCAGTTTGGAATCGGTTTAAAGATGATTTCATCCGGGTAAACCAAACCCAGCCGTTGTCTGGCAATCTCCTCAATAAACTGCTTGGTGTTCACATACTTTGCATATTCTTCCAGTTCGTCAGAGTAAGCATTCTGTGATTCCAGTTCCTGCTGCAGCTGGTCAATTTTCTGCTCCTCTTCACGATTTTGTGCATTAATATTCTGGGTCTGTATGCGGAAAAATACGCAAATGACCACAATAAATAATATTGCTACTGCAGAAATAACCTTTATGGAGTTTTTATCTTTGCGTTTGGAATTTCTCGCCAAGATGGTCACCTCTCACTTTTTATGCATAAGATTGTTACTTTATTCCTATACAGAGTTATTGTATATCGAATTTCAGATTTTTTCAACCCTCATTTACTAAATACTCGAACATCTCCTTGGCGTCTTCCTTCTTCGTAGACTCCAAAATCTCCGTCACACGTACCTTTACCGTACGATTTCCAAATGCAATTTCAATTACATCGCCCTTTTTCACCTCTGTAGAAGCCTTGGCAACCTTTTCATTAATCAGTACACGGCCATTATCGCAAGCCTCATTTGCCACAGTACGACGTTTAATCAGGCGGGACACCTTCAAATATTTATCCAGTCTCATACGAATCCTCCCATAAAAATAAATAAACAAAACCCCCTCGACAAAGTCGAAGGGGGTCAGTCGTTCTTATTTGATAAACAAACTTACTGAATGCTATCCTTTAAAGCCTTACCAGCCTTGAACTTTGGAGCCTTAGAAGCAGCGATCTTGATGGTCTCGCCGGTAACAGGGTTTCTACCCTCTCTTGCAGGTCTCTCAGCAACTTCGAAAGTACCAAAACCTACTAACTGTACCTTATCGCCAGCCTTTAACTGCTCAGCTACAACATCAGTGAATGCCTTTAATGCAGCTTCAGCATCCTTCTTAGAAATGTTAGTTCTTTCAGCAATAGCATTAACCAACTCAACTTTGTTCATTATAATATCCTCCTAGAAAAACTAATAAAGCCCCGCGAAACATGCTTTCCGCGAGCCCACTACATATTTATACTTGCTATCAGGGTGTTTGTCAAGAAAATATGCCGTAAAATCGGCCTTTTTTTCGTGCTTTCTAGATATTCTTGTGGTAAATGATATCCAGCCCCTTTAGGAGAAGGCCATCGTCAATAATAACCTTTCTTTTGCATAACGGCATAATGGATTTAGCAAGGCCTCCGGTGGCAACCACTTTGCAGGAATAGCCCAATTCATCTTCAATACGCTCAATCTGTCCATCCATCATGGATGCAGTTCCTAAAACAACACCACTCTTCATCGCGTCGATGGTATCCTTTGCCACGACACGTCTTGGTGCCTCCAAGCTGATTGCCGGAAGCTGAGCCGTTCCCTCCACCAGACCATCCAATGATTTTTTGATGCCTGGAATAATCATACCACCAATATAACTGCCATTTGAATCAATCACCGAAATGGTCGTTGCAGTGCCCATATCGATTAAAATCAATGGGGTTCCATAATTTTGGATACCTGCAACAGCATCCACAATCAAATCTGCACCGACGCTCCTTGGATCATCCATTAGAATATTCAGACCAGTCTTCACTCCAGGCCCTACAACCATAAAATTGGCATCGCTCAATTTTTCCACAGCGGATTTAACAATATTGGTCAACGGAGGTACTACAGAAGAAATGATACCGCCTTCCATTTGACGTGCTTCAATATGATGAATATCGAAGATTGTCTTTACAAGTACTGCGTACTCCAGCTCGGTTTTGGAATGGTCCGTGCTGATACGTTCTACGAACTGAATTTCTCCGTTCTCCACGCAGCCAATCACGATATTTGTATTTCCAATGTCAATGGCAAGAATCATAGTTTTCTTCCTCCTTCTTCATTGCTAAAATCAGGTCCTCCAGTTTAACCGGTCGATACTCCGTGCGTTCCACACTAACGCAATAGCTGCGTTCACTGACCGTTTTATACGCTGGGCTACCGTGCACATGTCCAAACAGGTTTGCATATGGTGCATTTCGGGTCACATACAAGGGGGCATGGGACAGCATAAAGTAATCCTTTACAATGATGGGCATATCATAAACCTTCTCAAATCCCGCCTGCAGATACTCCTCTGCGGATTTGGTATCGTGATTCCCTAGGATAAGATATTTGTGACCTTTAAGGGCTGCTATCTTCGACAAATCGCCCACATCGCCCAAATGATATACCTCATCCTCATCAGACACGATTGCATTCCAATTGGAAAGGATGGCATCGTCCATTATTGCAACGGATGCAAATGGGCGACCCTCATATATGCGGATGTCATTATCTCCAAAGTGCGTATCGGCAATTAACCATGTGCTCATAGGCAGCCTCCCTATTTAGGACTCCTCTAACAATTCCCTCGTATACGGGTGATTTGGATGATAAAAGATTTGCTCTCGTTCACCCTGCTCCAGTATTTCACCATCCTTCATCACAAGAATGGTATCGCTTACCCGGTAAATAACATTTATATCATGTGAAATAAACAAATATGCAAGTCCGAGTTCATCCTGCAATTCTTCCATCAAATTCAATATCTGATCCTGAATAGTAACGTCTAATGCAGAAACCGGCTCGTCCGCAATAATCAGCTTCGGTTGCGTAATCAGAGCCTGTCCGATACTGATTCGTTGGCGCTGTCCGCCGGAAAGCTGGCTCGGCTTTCGCTCATAATATTCTTCCGAAAGGCCCACACGGCGAAGCATATCCACCGCAGCAGTCTTTAAATCATCCTTAGAATAGCGAATGGTTTTCTCCAGAATATCCTGCGCGCGAAGTGGTTCCTCCAAAAGCCATCCAATGGTCTTTGCCGGATTTAAACTGCTATACGGATCCTGAAAAATCATCTGAGGACGCACACTCGCATGTTCAATGCTTCCCCTGATATTTTTATTTAAACCTAAAATTGCTTTGCTTAACGTAGTCTTACCACAGCCGCTCTCTCCGACCAGACCCACAGTCTCGCCCTCTCGAATCGTAAAGGCTGCATCCTTAACAATTTCCTTGTACTGCTTTTTACCAATCCATCTGCCTGGCACCTCGTAGGATACCGTCAAATCCTTTACGGTCACAATTGGCTTTTTGTCCTCTAAATTTCTGTCCTTCTGGCGCATTGTAATATGGCGCGATGGAACTGCTTCCATCAGGTGTTTGCAGTACTCCGTCTTTGGATTTCCAAAGATTTCCTCCGTTGGCCCCTCTTCCACCACAATACCATCCTTCATTACAAGAACACGATGACAAATGCGTCTGGCGAGGTTCAAATCATGGGTAATAAAGAGCATGGAATTTTGCTCACGCTCGTTAATTTCCTTTAAAAGCTTTACAATCTGATTCTGAATGGTTACATCCAGTGCCGTAGTCGGCTCATCCGCAATAATCAGTTCTGGATGCAGGATAAGCGCAATCGCAATCATAACGCGCTGACGCATACCACCGGATAACTGGTGCGGATAATAATTGCACAGTGCCTCCGCTTTTTGAAGTCCAACACTTTCCAAAGCCTCCACGACCCTTTTACGGCGCTCGTCCTTGGTTAAATGCGCATATTCCTTATGCACCAGAAGCTGTTCTTCCACCTGATGGCCAATTTTCATCGTCGGATTCAGGCTGGTCATTGGTTCCTGGAACACCATGCTCATGCGACTGCCACGGTAGTTTCTTGCAAGTTTCTCGTCTCTTGGTTGTCCTGCTTCTAAAAGTGTCACCTCATCAAAAAGTACACGGCCGGAATCGATTCTCGCTTCCTTGGAAAGCAAGCCCATCAAAGACAATGCCGTAACCGATTTACCAGAGCCGGACTCACCAACCAAACCCACAATTTCCCCTGGGTTCAGCGTGAGATTCATGCGGTTTAACGCCACCGTTTTTCCAAATGAAATTGTCAAGTCTTCAATCTTGATCAATGATTACTCCTTCTTTAGGCCCTCTGAAAGAATGGCCATTCCCAAAACCGTCCATACAATTGTAAGTCCTGGAGCCAATGCATACCATGGTGCGTTCATCAAATAGCCCTGCGCAACGGAAAGCATACTTCCCAGCGTTGCATCTGGCGACTGCACCCCAATGCCCAAATAACTCAGGCCAGACTCTGCCAAAATTGCATTGTTAAAGCCAATTAATATGCTCACGATTAATGTTGGTATGACATTTGGCAAAATGTGAACCATCAGGATGCGTGGCAGGCGAACGCCCATCAGGCGCGCACGCATAATATAGTCTGCATCGCGAAGTCGAATAAATTCACCTCGAATCAGACGCGTAAAACTCGGGGTAAAGGCCAGTCCAAGTGCCAGAACCACATTCAGTCGACCCTTGCCTAAAATACTGATGATAACGAGTGCCAGCAATACACTTGGAAGTCGGA
>JAZUHV010000210.1:0-2050 GCA_045641925.1 Butyrivibrio sp. | reverse complement strand
CTATGAACTTTTATTTTTGTATTTTTGCCAATTAATCAAAATCAATGTAAAAATGGAATCTCAAATCTTTACTCCGTGTCAAATCGGACCAATGACTTTAAGAAACAGATCGATTCGTTCTGCCGCTTTTGAAAATATGTGTTATGGCAATAAACCCTCACAGGATTTGTTTGATTATCATACCGCCGTGGCAAAAGGAGGTATTGGTATGACTACCATTGCCTACGCTGCGGTGAATCGTAGTGGCGTTTCTTTTGGTGGTCAGTTGTGGATGCGTGAGGAAATCATTCCTGACTTGAAAAAACTTACCGATGCCATTCATGCCGAAGGGGCAAAGGCCTCTATTCAGCTTGGACATTGTGGAAATATGACCCATTTCTATACCTGTAAATGTATGCCCGTGGGTGCTTCCGGCGGTTTCAACCTGTACTCTCCAACCCTTGTTCGCAAATTGAAGGAACAGGAAATATATGATCTGGTCAAGGATTTCGGCAAGGCAGTCAATATGGTTCGCGAAGCCGGTTTCGATTGTGTGGAGATCCATGCCGGTCACGGTTATCTCATCAGCCAGTTTTTATCGCCCTATACCAATCATCGTCGCGATAAATTCGGAGGTTCTTTGGAAAATAGAATGCGTTTTATGCAGTTGGTGATGAAGGAGGTGATGGAACAGGCCAAAGACGATATGGCGGTGGTTGTAAAGGTTAATATGTTCGATGGTTTTAAATCCGGAATGCAGCAAGAAGAATGTATAAAGGTGGTGCAGGAATTGGAAAGATTAGGCGTTCACGCGTTAGTGCTTACGGGCGGTTTTGTTAGCAAGGCCCCTATGGCGGTGATGCGTGGGGCAATGCCGCTCAAAACCTTGGCCCATTATATGAATCCCTGGTCGTTTTGGTGGCTTAAGTTAGGTCTGAAAGTGGCGGGTAGATGGATGATCCCGACGGTACCATATAAAGATTTGTATTTCTTTGATACGGCAAAAGAATTTAGAAAAGCGGTAAAAATGCCTTTGATTTACGTGGGCGGCGTTTGCTCAAAAGATCAAATGGATGAGGTGCTGGAGGCAGGCTTTATTGCTTTCCAGATGGCACGTTCTTTGGTCAACGACACCCAGTTTATGAATAAGATTAAGGATGGTTCCGTGACGAAGAGTCCTTGTAAGCACTCCAATTACTGTATTGGTCGTATGTACACGCTGGAAATGAAATGTCATCAGTGTGTGAACAATCTGCCCTGCAAGTTGCAAAAGGAAATTGATGCCTCGGAGGCGGAGAACGAAAGAACCAATAAGTAAGTAATATTATGTGAAGAGGCCCACACTCTATGCTTCACCGTATGTGGTGACCAATCCCCAGGGCTATACAAAGCATTATTATGCGGAGAGTGAGAGGATTTTGTAAGACAAAGAAGCACCGATTGGCATGCCATGTACACATTCAGTGCCAAGGAGAAAGACGCAGAAACAGGATATTCCTACTTTGGAGCTCGGTACTATTCTTCCGATTTGAGTGTGTGGTTGAGTGTGGATCCGATGGCAGATAAGTATCCGTCTCTGAGCCCGTATGTTTATTGTGCGAATAATCCGATTAAGTTGAAGGATCCAGACGGAAGAAAGATAGTGTTTGCAAAAGGTACTTCAGAGGAATTTAAAAAACAATTTAAAGCGGCAATAAAAAACCTTAATGATCATCATTTAGGTGGAATTGCGAGCGCATTAGAAAAATCAAAAATAACGTACACTATAGCAGAGACAACGGATCAAAATGACGGTTTTAATTCTTTGACACGGACAATTTCATGGAATCCGACTATGGGGTTAGAGGTGGATGATGGAGCCATACTATCTCCTACAACTGCTTTGAATCATGAATTTGCACATGCCCTAACCTATGATGCAGCTGTTAAAGAAGGAAAATTAAAAGAATGGTATGCAGATTGTGCTGAAGGAAGCGACCCTGATTATGGTAGTAAAAATGAAAAATGGGTAATCACTCGCACTGAACAAAAGACTGCAAAAGCATTAGGCGAAATATCTGAAGGTCAAGTG
>JAZUHV010000209.1:0-4173 GCA_045641925.1 Butyrivibrio sp. | reverse complement strand
AGATGCCTGGTGGAACACCTTCTTAAGGAAGGTGTTCTGCCGGAGCAGTTTGACGGCTTTTGGTATGCCTATCGAATCCCACACATTTCTAAGGAATTTGACCTTCTAAAACTCGCACCGGGAGAACGCATATTAAATATTGAATTAAAAAGTCAAAATGTCGGAGAGGAGCGTATTAGAAGACAGCTTTTGCAGAATCGTTCTTATTTAAAACACTTGGTGACACCGGTGGAGAGCTTTACCTTTGTAACGGATGAGGCATGTCTGTACCATTTGAATGAGAAGGAAGAGCTTTGCAGGGCTTCTTTTGCAAAACTGGCAGAGGTTTTAAAGAACTTTCCGCAAAATGTGGTTACAGATCAAATTCATGATTTGTTTAAACCGAATGTTTTTTTGGTTTCGCCATTGACCCAGCCAGACAAGCTGTTACGCGGTGAGTATTTTCTGACCGATCAGCAGGAGCGCTTTAAGGCAGAAATCTTCGAGGACATTAAAAAACAGTGTGGTCTGTATGGTATTTACGGCGAACCGGGCACAGGAAAGACGCTGCTTTTATATGATATGGCGATGGCCCTGTCCAAGTACGGACGCGTCTGCGTAGTGCATGGCGCAAATCTTTCGGAGGGACATTCCTATATCAATTCCCATAGTAAGAACCTGACAGTTCTTTCTCCAAAGCATTTAACGCGTGAGGTATTATCTGGATTTGATTATATTTTCGTGGACGAGATGCAGCGCATTTACAAAGAGTTATACGAGATGCTTTTGTCTTTTTTCAACCAAAAGCCCATCATTGTATTCTTTGATCAGGATCAGACATTGACGGCAGGAGAGCATCAACGTGACCTGACGGAGCATGTGAGACGGGTTCCCGGCTTTATGGCTTTTCAATTGACAAATTCCATGCGTATCAGTAAGAGCATTTGGGCATTTTATAAGATGCTGTTTCATTGGCAGGATAAACCGCGCGGAGAGGTCGATTTTTCAAATATTGAGATCGTCTATGCGGATAATGAGGCAGATGCATCGAAACTTGTTGAACTGTATACCAATCACAACGATTATCGGTTTTTGTATTGTACCTGCCCGACGGACCATCGAACCTTTTTGAAAAATGGTGTGGAGACGCACCGTATTATCGGACAGGAGTTTGAATGTGTTTTGACGATGATGGATGAGAATTTCTATTATGACGTCGAGGGCAATCTCTGCGCATCAGAGCATGAAAATCAAAATTACGACTATGTGCGGATGCTATACCAGAATATCACGCGTACGCGTGAAAAACTTTGTATTCTCGTATATAAAAATGAGTCTATATATAAAGAACTTCTGGAAATGAAGAATAAAAGATATCAATAGTGCGAATGTGGGTAAAAAATCCCACGTTCGCACTTCTTTTTTATTCATAGTTCTTAATGACATTAAGTCGATGGTTGTGCTATACTTATGATAATTGTGGGGTAATATAGACTTCGGAGGAAATCATCATGGCAGATGAAGAAATCTATAAGCAAAAAAGAAAACTGGATGAGGTGCCATTGACACCGCCGGAAACCAATGAGCCGGAAGAATTGTTCGCATTACTGAAAAAGTATATTTTGCGTTATCATCCATCTACGGATTTGGGTCAGGTGGAAAAAGCCTATCACATTGCCAAGGAAGCACATAAGGATCAAAAGAGAAAGTCTGGAGAACCTTATATTATGCATCCTCTTTGTGTTGCCATTATTCTGGCGCAATTGGAACTCGATAAGGAGACCATCATTGCCGGAATTTTGCATGATGTCATTGAAGACACCGCCGTTTCACCGGAGGAGCTCACAAAAGAGTTTGGCGAAGAAATTTGTCTTTTGGTAGATGGCGTTACCAAACTGACTCAGCTGAATTATGAGCACGATAAGATTGAGATTCAGGCGGAAAATCTGCGAAAGATGTTCCTTGCCATGGCAAAGGATATCCGAGTTATTTTGATAAAACTCGCAGACCGTTTACATAATATGCGTACGATGCAGTACCAGACACCGGAGAAGCAGATTGAAAAATCCCGTGAGACGATGGAGATTTATTCCCCAATTGCCCAACGCCTTGGTATCAGTAAGGTTAAGGTTGAATTGGATGATCTTTCCCTGATGTATCTGCAACCGGAAGCTTATCATCAGTTAGAGCATGATTTGAAGCTTGGAAAAGAAGCACGTGAGGAATTTGTGCGTGATATTGTGGCAGAAGTGAAGCAGCACATCGATGAAGCAGAGATTGCCTGCTCCATTGATGGACGCGTAAAGCACTTCTTCTCCATTTACAAAAAGATGGTGAACCAGAATAAGACGTTGGATCAGATTTATGATTTGTTTGCGGTCCGGATTATTGTGGATACCATAAAGGATTGCTATGCGGCTCTCGGCGTGATTCATGAAATGTATAAGCCAATCCCAGGTCGTTTTAAGGACTATATTGCTATGCCAAAGCCAAATATGTATCAGTCCTTACATACAACGTTAATTTCTTCTACGGGTCAGCCTTTTGAAATTCAGATTCGTACCTATGAGATGCACCGTACCGCAGAATATGGTATCGCAGCGCACTGGAAATATAAGGAAAATGTGGACGGAACCAAGCCGGATGGAAGTGAGGAAGCAAAGCTTACCTGGCTTCGTCAGATTCTGGAGTGGCAGCGTGATATGTCCGATAATAAGGAATTCTTAAGTGTCATTAAGAGTGATTTGGACTTATTTTCTGATAACGTATATTGCTTTACGCCACAGGGTGATGTAAAGAACCTCCCAGCAGGCTCTACCCCAATTGACTTTGCGTACAGCATTCATTCTGCCGTTGGTAATAAAATGGTTGGTGCCAAGGTCAATGGCAAGCTTGTTACCATCGATTATCAAATCAAGAATGGTGACCGAATTGAAGTAATCACTTCCCAAAATTCCAAAGGACCAAGCCGAGACTGGCTGGCCATCGTAAAAAGCCCTCAGGCAAGAAGTAAAATTAATGCCTGGTTTAAGTCGGAGTTAAAGGAAGAAAATATTATTCGCGGTAAGGAATTAATTGCTGCTTATGCAAAGGGTCATGGCCTGCAATTGGGTGAAATGACCAAACCTGAATTTACCGCAAAGGTTTTGTTAAAGTATGGCTTCCATGATTGGGAATCCGTGCTGGCGGCTGTCGGCCATGGCGGATTAAAGGAAAGTCAGGTTGTCAATAAACTGCAGGAAGAGTACGAAAAGAAGCAGCGTGAGAATATCACGGATGCACAGGTTCTTTCTCAGATTGCAGATGATAATGACGAGTCAGGTGAAAGCAGACCAAAGCGCAGCGGCAATAAGGGCGGCATTATTGTGAAGGGCGTTCATGATTTGTCTGTGCATTTCTCCAAATGCTGTTCTCCGGTACCGGGAGACGAAATTACCGGATTTGTTACCAGAGGCCGTGGTATTTCGATTCATAGAACGGATTGCGTCAATGTTATCAATATGTCCGATATGGACCGCCATCGTTTGATTGAAGCAGAATGGGCTGCACTGGATGCCACCGGACAGGGTGAGAAGTACACTGCGGAAATTAAGATTTACGCAAACAATCGTACTGGTTTGATTGTGGATGTTTCCAAGATTCTCACTGAGCGTAAGATCGAAATTAAGGCAATGAATTGCAAGACCAATAAGCAGGGACGTGCGACCCTGGAATTAGCTTTTGATATTTCAGGCGTTGCAGAGCTGACCGAAATTGTATCAAAGATTCGTGGTATTGAAGGCATTATCGATATCGAGCGAACTGCAGGTTAAATATGAGTATTAAGGTTTTTAACAATATTTTGGGAATGTGTGCGACAAACACATATTACGTATTTGATGAGGATTCGAAAGAGGGCTTTATCATTGATCCGGCTTCTGATGCACAAAGAATCATTGAGCGTGTGAAAAAACTGGGATTTGCTCCAAAGGCAATTCTTTTAACCCATGGTCATTTTGATCATATTTTGGCGGTTGAGGAAGTACGCGATACGTTTCAGATTCCAGTGATTGCGGGCGTGAACGAACGCGCGGTTTTACAGTCACCGTCGATGAATTTGACCGGTGTATGGATGGGTTCTCCATTGACCATAGAGGCGGATACTTATGTCAATGATGGGGAAGAACTGAACCTTGGTGGCATCTTAGTAAAGGC
>JAZUHV010000208.1:0-13124 GCA_045641925.1 Butyrivibrio sp. | reverse complement strand
TAAAAATACCGACCTCCAATCGTTAGATTTTTAGGTCTAACTTTTTGGGGTCGGTACATTTTCACAGCTCTTTTTTTTATACTTCGTCCCAGGAAAAGGTTCGCGGCGCACCATGCATCTTAAGTCCCATAAAATCATTTTGACGCAGGGCTTCGTAAAGCACAATTGCTACGGAATTCGAAAGATTCAGAGAACGTATTTCTCCCCACATTGGAATGCGTACGCAGGTGTCCGGATGCTCCTTTAAAATTTGCTCCGGAATGCCAGCGCTTTCTTTTCCAAACATAATATAGCAATCATCCTCATAGGTAACATCTGTGTAAGAGCGGGCAGCCTTGGTGGTTGCCATGTATATCTTTGCTCCTGGATTCTTTGCACAAAAATCCTCGAAATTCAAATAGGTGGTAACATCCAGCTTATCCCAATAATCAAGGCCGGCACGCTTTAACATTTTGTCATTAATCTGAAAGCCAAGAGGCTCGATCAGATGAAGGCGTGTGTTGGTTGCCACACACGTGCGGCCGATGTTTCCAGTATTTGCCGGCATTTCCGGCTCAAAAAGAATAATATTCAGCATGGAAAGGTCCTTCTTTCGTGTCATTTTAATTAAAATCACAATTATAGGCGCTATTATAACATATTTTATGGATTAATAGCATAAATTATGCTATGATGTATGCGGGAAAGTGAGGTTACTTTATGGGTGAAGTAATTTTCAACGGGAAAAAATATTTTGAACCGGGAAATGATACACAATCTGCATTGCATCATGCCGGAATTGAGAGTTTTCGCTATTTTCATGAGGACGATTTATTAATCTGTTCAGATTCCTTTGTGAAGACTTACAATTGCGAGAAGTTTATTACAAACATTCCAGACGGTCTGATTGATGCGTTAATTGATCCACGCGATGCAGCTGATTTGATTGAAATTCATCGTGCAATCGCAATGGGTGAGAATCGTTCTTCCGGAATAATCCGTACAAAACAGGGACATACAAGTCGTGTAACCCTGACGGTAGTGCGCCGCAATGAAAAGGGTATTGCAACGGAATGCGTTGGCATTGTAGAGGACCAGGAAGAAGAAATTCGCTATTCCGGTTTGGTTCAGGCTTTAAGTGAGGACTATCAGAGCGTCTACTATGTGAATATTGATAAGGACGAGATTTATCCATATCGACTGAGCGATGTCATTGAAAAGCAGTATGGTGCTTTCTTCTATAGTAAGCCAAGCTACGATATGGCAGTGACGGCATATATTATGAATACGGTTGTGCCAGATGAGCGTCAGGAAATGCTTTCCTGCTGTTCGCTTCGTTTCCTTTCTGAATATTTAAAAACACATACGGTTTATACACATGATTATCGCGCAGAGCATAATGAAAAGATTAGCTATTACCGTATGAAGGCTGTTAATATCAGTAAGTCCGAAGGCTTGCATGAAATGGTTATGGGCTTTGCCAACATTTCAGATGAGAAACGCTTGGAAATCGAGCGTTATGCATATCGTGACGGATTGACCGGTGGTGAAAACTATAACAGTTTCAAGGAGACTGTGAGGGACAATGGCGAGCAGGGATATATAGTTTCCATGGATTTATATGCCTTCAAAACCGTTAATGTGGCTTGTGGTACCGCCCGTGGTGACGATGCCATCCGTGGTGTATATGGCTGCATTTGTAAGAATTTACGTCAGGGAGACCTGGTTGGACATATTAATGCGGATCACTTTGCAATCTTTTTAAAGACTGACGATATGGAGGTTGTTCAGGAACAACTGAATCGTATCGCTGAGGATGTTTTCCTTTTGTGCGCACAGATGGCAATTCCACGTCTGGTGCCTTATTATGGGGCTTCCCTGTGGACGACCAAAAAGGATGTGGAGATGACCTATGGTGAGGCTAATGCATCCAAGCATGAGGCAAAACACCGCAAGGATGTGAATCTGGCATTTTATACCATTCAGTCAGAGGAACGTATGATGTTCCAAAAGGCGTTAGAGGATTCATTTGATCAGGCAATTTTGGATCGTGAGTTTGAAGTTTGGTTGCAGGGTAAATATTCCCCTGATGATAATACACTGCGTGGCGCTGAGGCATTGAGCCGTTGGAGACGCAAGGATGGTCAGCTGATTTCTCCAGGAATTTTTATTCCGTTGTTTGAGAAGAATGGCATGATTCGTACCTTGGATGAATATGTGTTCCGCACGGTTTGTCAGATGCAGAAATCCCGTATAGATGCTGGGCTAAAGATGGTTCCGATCTCCGTAAACTTATCCAGAACCTCTATGTACTATCGTGACATTGTCCCAGCATATAGAAAGATTGCGGATGAGTGTGGCGTGGATCCAAAGTGGGTCCCAATCGAAATTACGGAAAGTGCTGCAATCGATAATCATGACATTGAGGCATTGTGTTCAGACTTCGCAAGAGCTGGCTTCCCATTGCATCTGGATGACTTTGGAAGCGGATATTCCTCTATGTCTACTTTGAATGTGTTGCAGTTTGATGCTTTGAAGTTGGATAAAACCTTGATTGATTATATTCAGGGTAGTGATGCGAATGGCAATAAACTGGTTCGACATATGATTGCGCTCGGCAGGGACTTAGGAATGGAAGTCGTTGCTGAAGGCGTGGAGAGTGAGGATCAGAAGGAATTTTTGCGCTCGGAGCACTGTGATATGATCCAGGGCTTCTATTATGCAAAACCTATGACTTCAGAGGAGTTTGTAAAGGCAAATGACAATTAGAGATAAGGCAATTAGTATGAAGGAGGCTGCTCCGTATTTGGCTGCATCCTCTGACGAACAAAGAAATAAAGCGCTTTTAATGGTTGCAAATACACTGCTTGCACATGCGGATGAAATCTTTGCTGCAAATCATGCAGATTGTGAGGCTGCAGAGGCAACCGGTATTGCACCGGCAGTATTAAAGCGTTTAAAATTCAATGAAGCAAAATTGGCTGATGTGGTTGCCGGCTTAAAGCAGTTGGCGGGACTGGCTGATCCAATTGGACGCACTACACTTTCCAGAGAACTGGACGAGGGATTAACCCTGATTCGTGTGACCTGTCCGATTGGTGTAATTGGTGTCATTTTTGAGGCCAGACCGGATGCGCTTGTGCAGATTTCCTCTTTATGCATCAAGAGCGGAAATTGCGCTATTTTAAAGGGTGGCAAGGAAACGACACAGACCAATCGCGTACTGTTTCAGCTGATTCATGATGCAGTTGTAGAAGCCGGACTTCCAAGCGATTGCCTGTTCCAGGCAGAGCAGCATAGTGAAATTGATGAGCTTTTGGAGTGCCATGACTGTGTGGATTTATTGATTCCTCGTGGCTCCAATGCTTTTGTTCAGTATATTATGAACCATACCAAAATCCCTGTAATGGGACATGCGGATGGCATTTGTCATATTTATGTGGATGCAGCAGCGGATGAGGCGAAAGCGATTCCAATCATCGTGGACGCGAAGACCCAGTACACGGCAGCCTGTAATGCGGTGGAAACTTTGTTGGTAAATCGTAGCATTGCGAAGAGCTTTTTGCCAAAGCTTGCAGATGCACTTGCAGAGGCTGGCGTAGAGCTTCGCGGCACCAGGGAAGTAACCGACATTTTGGACGAAGCAGGAAAGAGCGGCGCTCAGACTATTTCTGAAGAAGAATTTAAGGAGTATCTGGCCCTGATTGTTTCGGTGAAGCTGGTGGGGGATGTGAACGAGGCGATTGCTCATATCAACCGATTCGGATCGCATCATACGGACTGCATTGTGACGGAGGATATAAAAACCGCTGAGCGTTTTATGCAGATGGTGGATTCTGCAGGTGTTTATCAGAACTGCTCTACACGTTTTGCAGATGGTTTCCGCTATGGCTTTGGCGCGGAGGTAGGTATTTCTACCGGGAAGATTCATGCGCGCGGACCGGTTGGCTTGGAAGGCTTGGTAACTTATAAGTACAAGCTGTTTGGCAATGGCCATATTGTGGATGATTATGCGACCGGAAAGAAGTCGTTCCATCATAAGGATTTATAAGAAGGTATGGGCAGTCACCGAAGGGTGATTGCCCTTTTTTGAGGATACTATGTTACGAGATATCGATTTGTCGGAAATATCCGATGGAAAATTTTATCAGGTGGATGATGTGGTGCACTGTGGGACGAAGGGGTGTAAAAACTGCTATGCCTGTTGCGCAGTGACGGGCGATGCGGTGGTTTTGGACCCATATGACTGTGCTGCACTCTGTTATGCCTGCAATGTTAATTTTGATGCGCTTTTAGAACGCCATATCGGTCTTCGCCCGGTGGATGGGCTGATTCTTCCATATGTGAATAAGACAGTAGCCCCAGATGGTGAAGAGGTTTGTGTTTTTTTAGATGAGGAGCGTCACTGCATGATATACGGGGCGCGTCCGGGAATTTGCCGCATGTTTCCTCTTGGAAGGGTGTATGATGCCGAAGCGCGGGATTTTTCTTACATTCTGCAGGTTCACGAGTGTGAACATAGGCAGGAGGATGTGTGCATTCGTGACTGGTTAAGGATTCCGCAGGTGGAACGCTATGAGCAGTTTGTGAAGGACTGGCATTTCTTTATGAAGGATGCAGAACGCGTGATGCATACACATCCGGAGGAGGATTTTGTAAAGAAATTATGTATGGCAATTTTAAATGTATTTTATCGCAAGCCATACGGTGCGGACTTCTATGGAGAGTTTTCAGAACGCTTGAAGCAGATGTACGAAATCATAAATATGTAAATTAGAGCCCCAGCTGGGGCTCTTTTTGTTTGATTCGATAAGAAAAAAGATAGAAAAAACAGATTTGGTATTGCATCTCGAATCGCAAGTGCTAGAATGATTCACTGAAAGTACCGAAGGAAGAGGAAGAAGAAAAATGGCACAGAGTAAGGATAAGCTGAAACCTAAGTTGTTCAGCGTTATGAAAAACTATTCCGGTGGACAGTTCGCAAAGGACGTCGTATCCGGTCTGATTGTTGCAATTGTAGCATTGCCATTGTCGATTGCGCTGGCCCTGGCATCTGGAGTTTCTCCTGAAAAAGGTATTTATACTGCAATCGTAGCAGGCTTTTTGATTTCATTCTTAGGCGGTAGCCGTGTGCAGATTGCCGGACCGACCGCGGCCTTTGCAACGATTGTTGCGGGCATTGTAGCAAATAAGGGTATGGAAGGCCTGGTCGTTGCAACCATTATCGCAGGTATCATCCTGATTGTTATGGGTGTGCTGCGCGCCGGAAATCTAATTAAATTCATTCCATATACCATTACCACTGGCTTCACGGCAGGTATTGCCGTGACGATTCTGATTGGACAGATTAAGGATTTCTTGGGTCTGACTTATTCACCTGCCATTGTGGATGGGGTGGAAGTCCCTGTTCATAACATTGAAACGATTGATAAGGTTAAGAACATCTTTCACTTTATGCCGACTATTTCCTGGCAGGCATGCGTGATTGGTGTAATTTGTTTGGCTATTCTGATTTTGTGGCCAAAGCTTGGTAAGGTAGGACAGATTATTCCGGGTTCCTTGATCGCAGTTGTTGCAGGTGTTTGCTTGACAAAGTTTGTTCCAATCTTTGTAGATGTAAAGACCATCGAGACTGCTTATGGCGCGGTTCCAAGTGGTTTCCCAAAATTCTATCTTGCAGACTTTAACTTTGCAAGGACACCGGGGCAGTTCTTCACAATGCTCACTGGTGAGTTGGGAGATGGCTTCACGATTGCCATCCTGGCCGCCATTGAATCCCTGCTGTCCTGCGTGGTTTCTGACGCTATGATTAACTCTAAGCATCGTTCCAATATGGAACTGGTGGCACAGGGTGTTGGTAACATTGGTTCCGCATTGTTCGGTGGTATTCCTGCGACCGGAGCGATTGCAAGAACTGCTACAAATATTAAAAATGGTGGACGTACCCCTATCGCAGGTATGGTGCATGCCGTTGTTTTGTTATTGGTTGTACTATTTTTGATGCCTTATGCAGGCTGGATTCCAATGCCTACCATCGCGGCGATTCTGTTTATGGTAGCATATAATATGTGTGGCTGGAGAACCTTCGTACACTTATGCAAGACCGCACCGAAGTCTGATATCATCGTTTTGGTTGTTACCTTTGGTCTGACGGTTGTATTCGACTTAGTGGTTGCAATCGAAGTTGGTATGATTATTGCCTGCTTCCTCTTCATTAAGCGTATGAGTGATGAGAGCGAGATAAAGGGCTGGAAATACTTTGACGATGATGACAATGATCCGGATTCGATTGATTTGCGTACGGTTCCACATCAGGTTCGTGTATATGAAATTTCCGGACCGATGTTCTTTGGTGTGGCAGAGCGTTTGGCAGAAATCAGTTTGAAGGATTTTACCAAGGTATTGATTATTCGAATGAGAGGTGTGCCTGCACTGGATGCAACTGCAATGCATTCCTTAGAGCAGTTATACGCTCGCTGCCAGGAGCACAATGTTCAGATGGTATTCTCTCATGTAAATGAGCAGCCAATGCATACCATGCAGAAGGATCAATTCATTGAGAAGATTGGAGAAGAAAACTTCTGCTCGCATATTGATGATGCACTAAAGCGTGCTGACGAACTGCTGGCAAAAAAATAAAAACTTTTTAAAGAGATGAACTGATAATTTCAGTTCGTCTCTTTTTTTTTCTGAAATAATTTCTGTATAATATGCATAAGTGTGTGCTTTATATAAAGGGTGAGGAGTTTTACGATACATGAAATACGATTTGCATTTCTCAATTGCTGGCTTGATTGTTTTTTTATTGCTTTATATCGTATTATGCGTAATCTACAACAATGGCCAAAATACGGTCAGAAGATTACGTGAGTTATTGATTTGTCTGTTTCTTGCCGATCTTTTGGATATTGTGACGGCATACACCATTGCCTATCGAGCAGATGTACCGTTATGGGTGAATTATGCATTAAACAGCCTTTTCTTTTTCCTTGAAGCAGTCAGCTCCGGCGCCTTCGCCCGATATGTGCGATTTGTTTATGAACCGAAGAAGGGCCGCAGATTTGTGACAGATTATATAAATCTTGTCATTGTATTTGCATTTGGTATATTGTGTGCCACCAGCTTCCTGACACATGCTATTTTTTATTTCGATGACAAAGGATATCACAGAGGCCCGATTTTTGATTTGACCTTTGGTATAGGCTTATATTTCTTAGTATTTGCTCTGGTACGTATGCTGCAGAGACATCGCTCGTTCTCCAGACGTCAGAAGGCTTCGATTGTGGCCTTTGTGCTTATTGCGATTGCAGGATGTGTGGTACAGTTTGTTATTCCGTATAAGATTTTCGTGATGTACTTTGCGTTCAGTATCGCTGCGGTCATCACGGTATTTGGTTTGGAAACACCGGATTCCTTTAAATTACAGATAGCCTTGAATGACCTGGAGAAGTCTCAGACGGAGCTACAAAAGGCCGTGGAGCGAGCAGAGTCTGCGGACCGTGCTAAGTCAGATTTCCTGGCGCATATGTCTCATGAAATCCGTACGCCGATTAATGCAGTTCTGGGTATGAATGAACTGATTAACCGTGAGAGCACACAACCGGAAATCCGTGCATACTCAGCGGATATTGCTGATGCGGGGCAGTCGTTATTGTCCCTGATTAATGATATTTTGGATTTTTCTAAAATCGAGGCTGGCCGTATGGAACTGGCACCAAGCGAGTATGAAGTGAAAAATTTGCTTCGAGAAGTGAGCAATATCATCCGTGTTCGCTGCGAGGATAAAGGACTGACCTTTGACATTCAGAACAATCCGACCATTCCAGCCAGACTTTACGGCGATGATGTTCGTATTCGCCAGATTCTGATCAACCTGTTGAACAATGCTCTGAAATATACTGACAAGGGTGGCGTAACCCTTTTGGTGGAATCAAAGGAAATTTCTGAGAATCAAATTGAACTTGTCTTTTCCGTAAAAGATACCGGTATCGGAATCAAGGAAGAAGACCTGAAGCTGCTATTTGAATCCTTCCGACGTATTGATCTGGAACATAACCGCAAACGTGAGGGAACCGGACTGGGTCTGAACATTACGAAGTCCCTTGTGGAGATGATGGGTGGCTCGATTCAGGTCAGCAGCGTTTATGGAGAGGGCTCTGTATTTACTGTATCCATTAAGCAGGAAGTTCGTGGCGGCGAAGTTTTGGGCGTGTTCAAAAAGGAAGGAACCACGACTGGAAAGAAAAAATATGAATCTCTGTTTACCGCACCGGAAGCGAGAATTCTGGTGGTGGATGATGTGAAGATGAATCTGTCCGTAGTGAAGGGATTGCTAAAGCAGACCAGGATGCAGGTTGAAACCGCACTCTCCGGAGAGGAGTGTCTTCGCATGATTCAGGAAACGGCTTATGATATTATTTTCCTGGATCATATGATGCCGGAAATGGACGGCCTGGAAACGATGCAGCGCATAAAAGCAGACACGGGACATTGCAACCAAAGCACACCGGTCATCATGCTGACTGCAAATGCGATCCTAGGAGCGAAGGAAGAATATTTGGGCATTGGTTTTGAGGATTATTTATCCAAACCGATTCAATGGAAAGAGATGGAAGAACTGTTAATGAAATATCTTCCGAAAGAAAAGCAGATAAGCTAATGAAAGGGGACCGAATATGGTCCTCTTTTTTATATGCGAAGAGGTCGAACAATAGTTCACAAAGTGTGAGAAATTATGCTATAATGACAACATGGAAACAGTACAAAAAAGTGGTAAAATGCCACAGGAAAACGTACAAAAGAATAGAACGTATATCGCCATTGATTTAAAGAGCTTTTATGCGTCTGTGGAATGTGTAGCCAGAAACCTGGACCCGCTAAAGGCCAGACTTGTGGTGGCGGACCCGACACGAACCGAGAAAACCATCTGTCTGGCGGTCAGTCCGGCCCTGAAGGCATTTGGTATTCCTGGACGTGCACGTGTGTTTGAAGTGAATCAGAAGCTGAAAGAGCACGAGGCAAGAACCGGAGAGAAAATTGATTATGTGATGGCTCCGCCGCGAATGGCCCGTTATATGGAAATATCCTCGCAGATCTTTGAAATATATCTGCGACATGTCAGTGCGGAGGATGTGCATGTTTATAGCGTGGACGAATGCTTTATCGATGTGACGGATTATCTTAGTCTGTACCATTTGACAGCACACGAGCTGACGATGAGGATGATTAAGGATGTTCTTGCTGAAACCGGCATTACGGCAACTGCGGGCATCGGAACGAATATGTACCTGGCGAAAATTGCAATGGACATCGTGGCAAAGCATATGCCAGCGGATGAAAATGGTGTGCGAATCGCTCAATTGGATGAGATGAGCTATCGCAGGCTTTTATGGAGTCATACACCACTTACTGATTTCTGGCGGTGTGGACCAGGCATCAGCAGACGATTGCAGGAGCATCATATGTTCACGATGGGCGATGTGGCTCGCGTCTCCATAACCAATGAGGCCATGCTATATAAAGTATTTGGCATCGATGCAGAGATTCTGATTGACCATGCATGGGGCTATGAGCCATGTACGATTGCAGATATCAAAAATTATAAATCCAAAACCAACTGCATCTCCTCGGGGCAGGTATTACAGCACCCATATGATGTGGAGAAGGCACGTCTGGTGGTGCAGGAAATGACGGATTTGGTGGTGCTTGATTTGGTTGAAAAGGGTGTAGCCACGGACAGTGTGACGGTTTCTATTGGCTATGACCGTGAGAAGGTGGACAGTGGCCAGTACCATGGAAAAGTCGATTTGGACCGCTATGGCAGAAAAATACCAAAGGGTGTTCACGGTACCGCAAGCTTTGGTACGTTTACTTCCAGCACAAAGAAGATTATGGCAGGTGTTTTAGAGGTATATGACCGCATTGTGGACCCAAGACTAACCATTCGCCGTCTGAATATTACAGCCAATAATCTGCGTGAGCAGGAGTTTGAACAGATCGACTGGTTTACAGATCCAAAGGATTTGGAAAAGGAAAAGAAGCTTCAAAAGATGACGATTTCTTTAAAAAAGAAGTTTGGAAAAAATGCACTTTTAAAGGGTATGAATCTTTCTGAGGGTGCAACAACGATTGAACGAAACAACCAGATCGGTGGTCATAAGGCATAATCAATCTTATATTATGAACGGAGCATAAAAAAATGCAAACAAGCCATCAATATGATGATATAATAGAAACAGAATATCCGTTGAAAAGCCATGATAATATCCGTTACCCGCGCATGGATTTGTCAGAACGGGCAAAGATTTTTTCGCCGTTTGCCGCATTAAGGGGGCATGAGGATTTGATTGCCCGACGTGCGGAGGACATCGCAAATGCAGAGGACTTGCAGGCGGAGGCTTTTTACGAATCCGAATAGAAAGGATTTTTAGGAGTAAGAAAACATGAAGAAAGCATTAATTATCGGAACCGGTGCAGTAGGCTGCGCCATCGCAATTTCCTGTGCGTCACAGGGAATGTATACAGCGGTATTGGCCAGAAGACAGACCGCGGATTATATTCGTGAAAATGGATTGAAGCGGACCGGAATCTTTGGAGACATCGAGGTGGCTCCGGAGAATTTGACCGTTTATGAGGAATATAGTGAAATCTCAATTGCTTATGATTATGTCATTGTGGCAGCGAAGACGATGGCAAACGAAGAGGTTGCCGCAGCAATTTCTGAGCATAAGAGCATCCTTGCGGATGATGGAAAAATTATCATTTTCCAAAATGGATGGGGCAATGAAGAGGCTTATTTAAAATATTTTGCAAAGAAGCAGATTTATCATGCTCGAATTATTACCGGCTTTGCGAGAACTGCACCGGGCACTACCAGGGTGACTGTTCACACCGCACCGATTTTATTGGGCTCTTTATACGGTATCGATAATTCCTGTATGGAGGATTTGGCAAAGGCAATCAATGATTCCGGAATTCCGTCCGAGGTGTCCGAAGAAATTGAGAAGGCACTGTGGGCAAAAATGTTATTTAATACAACCCTGAATCCATTGGGTGCAATCCTGAATATGACCTACGGGGAACTTTCAGAATCAGAAAATCTATGCAGAATTATGAATGAACTGATTGAGGAAACCTACGCGGTTATGGAGGCATGCGGATATCATACCTTCTGGGCGAACGCGGCAGAATATAAGGAAGCCTTTTATGGCAAACTGGTGCCGGACACCTATCGCCATCGTTCTTCAACCTTGCAGGACATTGAAAAGAAACAGAAAACAGAAATTAATACCCTGAATGGTTGTGTAGTGCGCCTTGCTGCAAGAAAGAATGTTGCGGTGCCTTATCATACCATGATTGTGAATATGATTCGAGGAATTGAAGACCATATGTAAAGAGTAAAAGGGGGCGTGGCATATGATTCTTGAGTTTTTGGGTGCGGACAGAGAGGTTACAGGCAGCTGTCATTATGTTCAGGTGGGTGATAAGAACATACTGGTGGATTGCGGTATGGAGCAGGGACCGGATTTGTATGTGAATCAGGAAATTCCTGTGAATGCGGCAGAAATCGATTATGTATTTGTGACGCATGCACATATTGACCACTCGGGCTTATTGCCTCTGCTGTACAGTCATGGCTTTCGCGGCGATGTGATTGCCACAAAAGCCACCTGCGAACTGTGTGATATTATGCTGCGTGATTCGGCACATATTCAGGAATTTGAAGCGGAATGGAAAAATCGTAAGGCAAAACGTTCGGGTGCGCAGGAGGTTACTCCACTTTATACAATCCAGGATGTCTGCGGCGTGATGGAACATTTTTGCGCTGTGGATTATGCAAGAAAAATCCATATTTGTGATGGCTTGGATGTGCGCTTTATTGATGCGGGTCATCTATTAGGCTCTGCCTCGATTGAAATGTGGCTTACTGAGGAGTCCGAGACCAGAAAGATTGTTTTCTCCGGTGATTTGGGCAATGGCGGGCGACCGCTCATTAAGGATCCGGAATATATTACAGAGGCCGATTATGTGGTTATGGAGTCCACTTATGGAAACCGAAACCATGAGACCCCGCCGGACTATGCGAGACTTCTGGCCGAGGTCATTCGGGACACCTTTACGCGCGGCGGAAACCTGGTGATTCCGGCTTTCGCGGTCGGACGTACACAGGAGATGCTTTATCATATCCGCCGTATCAAAACAGAAAATATGCTTCCGGAATTTCCGGGCTTTGAAGTATATATCGATAGCCCGCTTGCAGTGGAAGCTACCAGTATTTTTCACCAGAATGTGTCTGACTGCTTCCGGGAGGAGGCAGTTGCGCTGGTACAAAAAGGAATTAATCCAATCAAATTCGATGGCTTGAAGGTAGCGGTTACCTCAGATGAGTCCCGTCTGATTAATTCCATTAATACACCGAAGGTTATTATTTCTGCTTCCGGTATGTGTGAAGCCGGTCGTGTGCGACATCATTTGAAGCATAATCTGTGGCGCGCAGATTCCACCATCCTTTTTGTCGGATATCAGGTGGAGGGAACCCTTGGAAATGCTTTGTTAAATGGTGTTCCAAAGGTGAAGCTTTTTGGTGAAGAAGTTGAAGTAAAAGCCAGACTTGTTCAGTTCCCGGGTATCTCCGGTCATGCGGATATGGAGCACCTTTTGAAATGGGTGGGCAAGTTTGAAAACAATCCTAAGAAGATTTTTGTGGTTCACGGCGAAGAAAATGTAGCCGTTACGTTTGCTGGCATGGTGGAGGGCCGTTATGGCATTCCTGCTGAGGCTCCATTTACAGGAGATACCATTGACCTGATTACTGGTCAGTGTGTAGAAACCGGTGAACGTAAGCGAGCAGAAAAGATTGCCAAGGCAGACACGCCGGTCAATACCGTCTTTGGCCGCCTAATCGCAGCAGGTCAGCGATTGGCAGCGGTGATTCAAAAGTGTCGAGGTATGGCCAATAAAGACTTGGCTAAATTTGCCGATCAGATTACCAATTTGTGTGATAAGTGGGATCGATAAATTAGAAATTGAGGAATGAATATGGGCTCGAACGAGAACCGCCCGAATGCAGAATTTGGTGATGCATCGGGCACACCACATAAGCGTCGTGTGCATTATGCAGGACGCTATCCAAAGAAATTTGAAGA
>JAZUHV010000207.1:0-4865 GCA_045641925.1 Butyrivibrio sp. | reverse complement strand
CCTCACGATCACGAAGCTGTAACAAAAGTTCAACTGCGCCAATTCCGCTGACACCGGTTCCTACTACTACTGCATGCTGAAATGTTCTCATTTGATTATCCTCTTATTATCCTGCTATGTTAACTGTACTCAACCCTCAGGCAAAGCATCGCCCTGTGCCGCATCTGGCGGCGGGGTATCCTCCGGATTCACCGGATTCTCTGTATTTGGATTGTTTTGGCCCGGTGTAGCACCATCCGGATAGCGGTCTGCCAAATCAGGCTCACCCTCGACATCCTCACCATCAGTAAGCTCATCCTCAGGAATCGGAGTACGAAGAAGTGTGGATTCCGGATCATAAGCCGGTGCCGTACGGTATGTTGGGTCATCGGCATTCACCTTAAACTTCAACCAGTAATCTTCCTTTGTCTGTGGGATTCCGTAATACATCGTCAGATTAGCTGCGATTTCATGGAAAATCATCTGTGCTGCACTGGAGTTATTATAGGTTTCAATCTGTGGTGAATCGATAACAACATAAATCAAAAACTGTGGATTCTCTGCTTCCAAAAATCCCATAAAGGAAACGACAAAGGAATCATCCAGACGTCCTGCCTTCTGCGCAGTTCCGGACTTTCCGCCCATGGAATAGCCCTCTAAGCTGGCAATCCAGTACGCACCAAAATCAACAACAGCGCGGAAATACTGTCTCATTTCCTCTGAGGTTTGTGAAGAAATTGTTCTGGCCACCAGCGTTGGCTTATTCGCTACCACGGTATCTCCGGAGGCGTTACGCACTTCCTTAACCGTATACGGCTGATAATAATAGCCACCATTGATGAGGGAGGCGAATGCCGCCGTCATCTGAACCATATTCACGTTCAGATTCTGTCCAAAGGAATTGGTCGCCAAATCGACATCCATCATATTGTTTTCATTAATCAATAAGCCCTGCTCTTCGCCCGGCAAATCAATTGCGGTCTTCTGTCCAAACTGAAAAATATGCAGATAACGATTAAATCGGGTTTTACCAAGCATTGCGCCCATCTGCATCAGAGCATCATTGCAGGAATAAACCAGTGCACCAACGGAGGTAATGTCTCCATGGCCCTCCAGATTGTGGCAATGAATACTGGCTCCATTGTATACGGCCACCGCATCGCAGGTCCATACATCATTCGTATGAGCAAGGCCCTCTTCAATTGCAGATGCCACTACAAAGGACTTAAATACAGAACCCGGCTCATACAGCCAGGAAATCGTAGAATTACTCCACAATTTATAATAGGCATCGACCATTTCCTCATCAGACAATTTGTCCAGCTGTTCCTGCGTATAAACTGCCGTCAGGTCTCGTGGGTTGTTCAAATCAAAGGTAGGATAATCAGCCATTGCCAAAACTTCCCCGGTGTTTGGATCCATCACAACCGCGCTGGTGGATACAGAACCATACTCCTTGTTAAAGGATGAAATTGCACGTTCCACAATATTCTGAATCGTATAATCAATTGTGCTGACAATGGTGCATCCGTTGGTCGGGTTAATTGTTTCGGAAACATAATTATTATCATCAATATAGCCGTAGGTTCTGCCATCCGTTCCAGCCAGGTATGACTGGTACTGGCTTTCCATGCCCAGTTCGCCACCATTGCTTTCACTCGCAAATCCAATCAAATCCGAGGCCAGACTATTGTAAGGATACATTCTTTGATACTGCTCTTCAAACCACAACCCCTTAATATCCTTATTTTCTGCCATTTCTGCCTTAAAATCAGCTATTTCATCTGCAGTCAGACCCATAAGGAGGCGTCTATAGGTACTCTTAATCGTTGCCTCTTCATTTTCCGCAATAAAGGAATTCAATTCATTCATATCCAATTCTGGAAAATGCTTTTTTAACAACGCCAAAGTAGGCTCCTTGGCATTTTTACTCGCCAAAAGAACCTTCGTGTCCAAAATCATGTTATAAACCTTTGCACTATATGCGAGGATGGTCCCGTTACGATCCGTAATATCCCCGCGCTTTGCAGAAATGGTCTTACTGTCGTACTTAAAATTGTCATAAACCGCCTTGGAATAGTCTTCATTCTTCTTCATACTAATGCGAATCAGAATGATCGCCAGTACCAGAAGCAGTACCGTAACAATTAAAAAGACAACCAAAAGCTTATTATGCATTTTGGTTGTTATTTCATTTTTCATATTTCTATGTTTTTTCTTTACTGCCATATATGCCGCCCAGTGTAAACATAGCGGGTCCATAAAGACCCGCTACGTACAATTTCTTATTTGAAATCAGAGTACTGATTTACGTACTCACATTCGCCGCTTTCATACTTCACAATTTGTCCTTCTAACGGATAAATCATGCCGAGATCTTTTACTGCTACTCTATAAATATACTCATAGTCAATAGAGGTGTCAATTGCCAGCTTACGATCAATGTTATACTGCTTTGCCTCCGTGATCTCAGTCTCCAGACGGTCGATTGTCTTTGTATTTGCTGTATGAGCATTCATCGCTTTGATATAATTCACACAGCTAAGGCCCATGGCAATCACCGCACCAATGATAATAGCGGTATACAGAGGGCCGAACCTGGTCGCGCTTCTCTGATTTGCCTGTGCCTGTACTCTTCTATTATGACGACGAATCTCTTCGTCGGACATTGTTTGTCTTCTTGGGACGCGGACAGGTGAAGCTTCATAATTTCTCTGAGGCGCCTCACTTCCGTAATAATAAGCTTCCTTGCTATTCTCTTTCATACAATTCCTCTTTTCTAAAACTCGTTACTGAACTCCTCTCTCGAAAATACGGAGTTTAGAGCTCTTGGAACGTGGATTCTCGGCAAGTTCCTTCTCGCCGGGAACAATTGGTTTTCTGGTAATCACCTTGCCCTTTGGTTTGTTTCCACATACACATACCGGAAAATCCGGTGGGCAGGTGCAGGTATTTACATTGTCTCTGAACTTGTTCTTAACAATGCGGTCTTCCAAGGAATGGAAGGTGATGATGCATAGTCGACCATCCTCTGCCAGCAAATCGACCATACTGTCAATTGAGTTCTCTAACACTTCCAGTTCGTGATTCAGCTCAATGCGAATTGCCTGGAAGGTTTTCTTTGACGGGTGTCCATTCTGTCTAAACTTTGCCGGAATGGCGGCCTTAATAATCTCCGTCAGTTCTCCGGTCGTTGTAATTCTTTTTTCCTGTCTCTTTGCAACAATGTGCTTCGCTATATTCTTTGCAAACTGATCCTCGCCGTAATCACGAATCACACGAAACAATTCCATCTCCGTGTAATTATTAACGATATCCTCTGCTGTCATCGTCTGGCGATTGTCCATTCGCATATCTAACGGTGCATTTTCTTCCTTGTAGGTGAAACCTCTCTCGGCCGTATCTAACTGGTAAGAAGAAACACCGATGTCTAACAAAATTCCATCCACATGCTCAATGCCCAAATTATGCAGAACTCTCGCCATGTTTACGTAGTTATCACGAACGATAGTCACGCGGTCTGCATATGGTTCTAATCGTTTGGTTGCTGCAGCAATCGCATCCTCATCCTGATCGATACCAATCAGTCTGCCCTTCGGTCCAAGTTTTTCACAAATGTGAAAGGAATGCCCTGCTCCTCCAAGAGTTCCGTCTACATATATGCCGTCTGGCTTGATATTCAGTCCATCGATGACTTCGTCCAACAGGACGGATACATGTTCAAAACCCATTTCTTTCATCCTTATCTTCTGCATTCACTAAATCGTGATGCCAATACTATCCAGATTTGCAGCGACCTCATCCATGTTGTTGTCATACAACTCGGTCACTCCATTCCAGCGGTCCTTATCCCAAATCTCAATTCGTTTAGAAACGCCGACCAGGACAACATCCTTGTCCAAAGCAGCAAATTCTCTTAATACTGCCGGCAAAAGAATACGACCCTGCTTATCCACTTCCACATCAGCGGCACCCGCCATGAAGAAACGAACAAACTGTCTGGAATCTTTATTGGTTAACGGAAGACCCGCTAACTTATCTTCAAATTCCTGCCAGTCCTCGTTTGTATAGCCATATAAACAGCCGTCCAAACCTTTTGTAACAACGAAGGTATCACCCAATCGTTCACGAAATTTCGCAGGTACTATGACACGGCCTTTGGCGTCAATGGAATGATTGTATTCGCCCTTAAACAACCGTGCTCACCTCCCACTTTCTGACACTTTGTGACACTTTCTACCACTTTTAAGGTTATTTTAGTGCTTTTTTATCATTTTTGCAAGTATTTTCTACAATAAAGACGAATATAGGAAATCTACGCAAAAAAGGGCATGCAAAACCATACCGTTTTGCATGCCCCTAGCAACCGCATATAAAAAAAGAGCGTGGTTCATACCACGCGCTTACAACATTTGAATTATTCTTCCGAAGTTTCAGCAGTTTCTTCTGCTTCTTCCTGAACTTCAGGAGTTTCTTCGAATTCTTCTGTCTTCTCAGGAGTCTCTTCGATTTCTTCCTGTTCACTATTTTTTGCAGCCTTCTTTGCCGCCTTCTTTGCCTCGGCCTCTGCTTTCTCAGCCTCTGCCATTGCCATACGCTCTTCCTTCGTTGGAATTGGGGCAACCATGGATGGCTTACCCTTCAGCTTGAGACGCATAAACACAACGATCGCAATGCCGGCAACCACCAGAACCAAAGATACAATCTGGGATACTGCTACTGTTCCAATTTTTAACTGATCTGTACGGAATCCCTCTAAGAAAAATCTTAAAATTCCATATCCAACCAAATAACGACAAGCGGTTTCACCATAAAATTTCTTTTTATCTCTAAATATCAGAAGTAATGCAAGAATAATTACATTGCCAACACTTTCCAACAAGAAG
>JAZUHV010000206.1:0-2656 GCA_045641925.1 Butyrivibrio sp. | reverse complement strand
GCACAAAAGAAGGTTTATGAGGAAATATTAGCAGATTTTGCAGGTGAAACCGCAGCCAATCGACTGATTCAAGGGGATGTTGGTTCTGGTAAAACGATTCTTGCGATTCTGTCCATGTTAGATATGGCTCAGGCTGGCTTTCAAAGTGTACTGATGGCTCCTACAGAGGTTTTGGCAACACAGCATTATGAAAAGATTTATGAACTGATTACTCAAAATAATTTGCCATTGGAGGTAGCTCTTCTAACTGGTTCTGTGAAAGAAAGCGAAAAGAGAATCATTCGAGAAGGCCTTAAATCGGGCAGAATTCAGATTTTGGTAGGAACGCATGCGGTTATCACGGAAAAGGTGGAATATGCCAAATTAGGCCTTGTAATCACGGATGAACAGCATCGTTTCGGAGTGCGTCAACGTGATGCATTATATAACAAGGGAAATAACCCACATGTAATTGTTATGAGTGCGACTCCGATTCCCAGATCCTTAGCAGTTATTCTATATGGTGATTTGGAAATTTCAACTGTTGATGAAAAGCCAGCAATGCGTCTTCCAATTAAGAACTGTGTTGTAAATTCGTCCTATCATCCAAATGCATATCGTTTTATTACAAAGGAAACGGCAAAAGGGCATCAGGTTTATGTTCTATGTGCGATGGCTGAACCGGCTGATGCAGAGGAAGAAGAAATCACAGATGGATTAAATCTATTAAATGTAGTGGATTATTCTGAGGAATTAAAAAAAGTACTGCCGCCTACGGTTCGAATTGCTTATTTGCATGGCAAAATGAAACCGATCGATAAGAATCGTATTATGGAAAACTTCGCGGCGCATGAAATAGATGTTTTGGTATCGACAACCGTTATTGAAGTAGGTATTGACGTTCCCAATGCAACAGTTATGATGGTAGAGAATGCAGAACGTTTTGGACTTGCTACCTTACATCAGCTTCGTGGCCGAGTAGGCAGGGGCAAAGATCAGTCCTATTGCATTTTTGTTAGTGATACGAAATCGGAACATACTTTAGAACGATTGAATATCCTAAAGGATAGTAACGATGGCTTTTATGTTTCTGAAAAGGATTTAGAACTTCGTGGTCCTGGTGATATTTTAGGTACCAGACAGAGCGGTGACTTAGGCTTTTCCTTGGGCGATATCTATGCAGACTCTAAAATTTTGATATTGGCTGCTAACGAAGCAAAGGAAATACTAACAAGGGATCCTGAATTGAACGCGAATGAGCATCAAAAGCTGTCAATCTATTTAGAAAAATATATGCGAAATCGATTACAACGATTAAGCATTTAGTGAGGTTATGTATGGAACTTTATATCATTCGTCATGGAGAAACTGCATGGAATGTTGAAAGACGTTTTCAGGGTCGTTCGGATATTCCATTGAATGACTATGGTATTGAACTTGCTAAGGTTACATCAGAAGCATTAAAAGATGTGGAATTTGATGCAATTTATTCCAGTCCTTTGATTCGGGCAAAAACTACTGCCGAGATTATTCGTCGAGACAGAAAATTGGACATCATTTTGGATGATCGTTTGATGGAAATGGGGTTTGGTGCCTGTGAAGGTCGCCCATCAGCTGAAATTAAAGATTTTTTGAATACATTTTTTAATGATCCGTCAAATTTTATTCCGATGGAAGGCGGCGAAACCTATGAGCAGGTTGCTGAACGTGCTAAAGAATTCATTCAGGATGTAGTGATTCCGAATGCACAATCCATGAATCGTATGTTAATCGTCGCACATGGTGCATTAAACAGAGCATTGATGATTCAAATGAATCATCAGACAATTGCTGATTTTTGGAGCGGAATATTTCAAAAGAACTGTTGTGTAAACATTTATGAAGTCAATGGTTCTGATTTTACCTGCATCCAAAATGGAAAGATATATTATGAGGAGGATGTCAGAAATGCGAGTCATAGCTGGAGATAAGAGAAGTATGCCCTTGAAGGCTCCGGAAGGAATGAATACCAGACCTACTCAGGATCGTACGAAGGAAACTTTGTTTAATGTATTGCAAAATGATATTCCAGGATGTGAATTTTTAGATTTGTTTTCCGGTAGTGGAGCAATCGCAATTGAAGCATTAAGTCGTGGTGCGCGCCATGCGATTTTAGTAGATAATAACAAATCTGCTTTAGCCTGCATTCATGATAATTTATCTTTTACAAAGCTTTTAGATGTTGCGGAAGTATTGTCCATGGATGTACTTACTGCCCTGAATCGCTTACAGGGTCATGGCGCATTTGATATCATTTTTATGGATCCGCCTTATGACTTGGAGATTGAACCGCAGGTTCTAGAGATTCTTTCCGAATCAAATTATTGTATGGATGATACGATTGTTGTAATAGAAGCATCTTTAAAACGTGATTGGGAATTTTTGAATCAAACGGATTTTGAGGTATATAAAGTTAAGAAGTATAAGACCAATCAGCATGTTTTTCTTCGTAGAAAATAAGAAAATAATTTGCTTTATGATAGGCTAAAGTGCTACTATATACAAGGTTAAGTAATCTATATGAAAAGGGAGTAGAGATTATGAGTAGAATTGAACAGGTAATTGGTGAAATTGAAGAGTTTATTGCAGGCTGTAAAAAGGTTCCAATGTCTGGCTCCATGATTTTTGTAAATCGTGA
>JAZUHV010000205.1:0-2841 GCA_045641925.1 Butyrivibrio sp. | reverse complement strand
CTTAATTACATTGCCAACACTTTCCAACAAGAAGGTTGGAAGCACCTGCACATAATCATGGCCAAAACTGTTAACAACCATCGTCGGTGTATACGTACCAGCTGCCACATCTGCAATTGGAAGCTGCATTGCAATTAACTTAAATAAGCCGACCTCAGACAAATCTGCCTTAGCGCCCAAAAAATCAAAGGTAAAGCAACCAAAGGCTTCACGGTTGAAGAAATTTCCCCAACGGCCAAAAATCTGACCAACCAAAAGTCCAAGAACTACCGTATCCAAAAACTGGAAAATATTCAGTTTCTTAATTCTGCAGTAGACAATCATCACAAGCGTTGCGCCGATGATACCACCATAAATTGCCAATCCTCCACTGCGAATATTAAACACCGCGCCCAATGTCTGCCAAAATCCGGTAGCACCGGCAGTTACATTGCTCCACTCAAAAGCAACATAATACAAGCGCGCGCCAAGAATGGCTCCTATGATACCAAAAATCGTATAATCAATGTAATGATCCACCTTCTGGCCGGTTCGACTTGCCTCATTATAAGCCAGCACTGCACCCAAAATCATACCGACGGCAATAATGATTCCGTAGAATGCAATTGCGACACCAAATACTGTAACGCTCTTTCCAACCGTAACCTCGAATCCGAGATTTGGAAAACGGATTGCTCCCATATTTTTTATCTCCTTAAATTATAATCTTTCGCTTTGATTGTCTTTTTTCAAAGACCTAATTAGTATACAATGCTTCGCGTAGGTTTACAATAAGTAAATCTTCCCTGATGCGTTGCACAAAGAGCTTGAATATGCTATGTTAGGAGAAGCGGACTGCCGAAAATGCAGTCATTTTGAAAGGAAAAAAGCATTATGAAATTAGGAATCGTAGGATTGCCAAACGTTGGCAAGAGTACCTTATTTAATTCGCTGACCAAAGCAGGTGCCGAGGCAGCCAACTATCCATTCTGTACCATCGATCCAAATGTCGGTGTCGTAACCGTTCCGGATGAAAGATTGCAGTTATTGTCTGACCTATACAATTCAGCCAAAATTGTTCCTGCCGTAATTGAATTCGTTGATATCGCAGGTCTTGTAAAGGGTGCCAGTAAGGGTGAAGGTCTTGGAAACCAGTTCCTCTCCCACATCCGAGAAACTGACGCTATCGTTCATGTTGTAAGATGCTTTGAAAACACAAACATCATTCACGTTGACGGTTCCATTGATCCATTGCGTGATATTGAAACCATAAACTTTGAATTAATCTTCTCTGACCTGGATTTAATTGAGCGACGTATTGCGAAGGTATCCCATGGCGCCCGTAATAACAAAGATCAGGCTAAGGAATTGGCCATGCTTGAGCAGTTAAAGGCACATTTAGAGGAAGGCAAAATGGCCAGAACCTTCGAAGCGGAGGATGATGATTTACAGGCGCTTGTCGGAACTTACGATTTATTAACCAATAAGCCTGTCATTTATGCAGCGAATGTCAATGAAGACGATTTAGCTGATGATGGTGCCACCAACGAAAATGTTGCCAAGGTACGTGAGTTCGCCAGCAAGGAAGGCAATGAAGTCTTCGTTGTTTGTGCGCAGATTGAAGAGGAAATCGCCGAGCTGGACGATGATGAAAAGAAAATGTTCTTAGAGGATTTAGGGCTTACCGAATCCGGCCTGGATAAGTTAATCAAGGCAAGTTACAAGCTTCTTGGATTAATCAGTTATTTAACCGCAGGCCCAACCGAAACCCGTGCCTGGACCATCAAGGAAGGAACAAAAGCACCACAGGCTGCAGGAAAAATCCATAGTGATTTCGAACGAGGCTTCATCAAGGCCGAAGTCATCAATTATCGTGACCTGTTAGATTGTGGCGGAGACGTAGCCGCAAAGGAAAAAGGTCTGGTTCGAATCGAAGGCAAGGAATACATCGTAAAAGATGGCGATGTTGTTTTATTTAGATTCAACGTGTAATTTAAATTTATGAAGCAAAAAAGAGACTCCAAAAGCTGACGCAAGCTTGCTTGCAAAAAGCTTTTCGGAGTCTCTTTTTTATTTCGTAAATGATGACCAACGAGAAATGCGAAGCATTTCGAGTCTGGGCATCATTTACAGCTTCATAAATGCTGACAGGCGAGAAATGCAAAGCATTTTCCAAAGCAGCACCCTCTCACCTATTCCAAAACCGGAATTGTCACTTCCCTTTCATAGAATTCAATCGGAAGCATGTACCGATACAACATTCTAAATTCCTCAGCCAAATCCAATTCATTGTCCGATTCAAATTGATTCGCACCCATCGTCCAAATATTATATTCTGCGCCAAATATATTTGTAATCAGTTCACATTGCGTAGCACCGCAGCGTTCATAAAACGCATTTCTGCGTATCCGTTGATTACGTTCCGCATCGTTGGCCGCACTTCGCAGGGTCTCTGTTTCAATCAGTATCAGTTTCCCTTCAGCATAGTCAGGAAGGGTTCGAAGCAGCTGTGTTCCTACTCCACTGGAACGATATTCTTCCACTGTAAACAAATAATCCAGCAAAAGCGTATTCCGATGGGGGCAGTTCACCAAAAATGCAGCGCCTTTCACACAGCATTCATTCCCAATGAGCAATACCTGGTAAAAACCTTCTTCAAACATTCTTAAGATAAATTCCAATGGTTTCACCTCATTCTCAGGGAAATATTGCAGTATATAATTTCTATAACAGTCTTCTATTTCTTTCGAATTTGCCAACCATATTTTTTCTCTCATGGAATCCCTCAAACCAAACTCGCTTATTTGTTTCGTTAATGAAAAAAGCCTACATGGATATGTTCTTTCAATGAACTATATCCAT